>NZ_JCAFUM010000015.1:0-172162 GCF_059371335.1 Stenotrophomonas sp. YJH_SMC_6
AATAAGAAGTGCTCGACTATGGACGGTCAAACGGGCATTTTTATGGTGGTTCATCCGGGCTCTTTGGGGTCTGGAGAGGTGTGGTAACCACCATTTTCCAAAGATGTCCCGGATGAACAACGTACAGAGAGATCACAACTACCGCACCCGCGACATCCTGCTGGTGGAAGCGGTGGCCACGCTGGTGGCCGGCGTCTGCGGTGGCGTGGCGCAGACCACGCCGTACATCGGCCAGCCGGCGTACAAGCACATGGGTGCGCGCAGCGGCTACACGCTGCTGACCGGCCTGTTCGTCGGCATCGGCGGCATGCTCGGCATCATCTCCGGGCTGGTGCAGTGGCTGCCGCTGGCGGTGCTGGCACCGATCATCGTGTACGTGGCCATCGATATCACCACCCAGGCCTTCCAGGCCACGCCGCGTCACCACACCGGTGCGATGGTGTTCGGCTTCCTGCCGTCGGTGGCCTACCTGCTGGCGATCAAGGCACCCGGCTGGATCGCGCCGGACCAGCTGCCGCAGCTGCTGACCAAACTGGATGGCCACGGTCTGCCCGAGCTGGCGGTGATCTTTACCCTCGGCAACGGCTTCATCATCACCTCGATGCTGTGGATTTCGGCGGTGGCGGCGATGGTCGATGGCCGCCTGCGCCGTGCCTGCGGCTTCCTGCTGGTGGCTGCGGTGCTGACCCTGTTCGGCCTGATCCACTCGGTGGATCCGCGCGGTGGCATCTACCTGCCGTGGGAGCTGGACGGCCTGGCGCGCATCATCAGCTGGCAGTTCGCTGGTGCCTACGTGGCACTGGCGTTGCTGCTGGGGTTGCTTTCGCTGCAGAAGCAGCCGGTGCAGCCGCTGGGTGAAAACAACTGACCCAACGGTAGTGCCGGCCGCTGGCCGGCATCCTCATGGGCTTCGGTCGGATCGTGCAGCTGCCGGCCAGCGGCCGGCACTACCGCTCTCCATCCAGTTCCGGGTAGTGGCGGAAGATGCCGTTGGTGTTGAACGGCAACCGCCGCTCCGAGGCCAGATAGGCGGCGATGTTCGGCCGCTTTGCCACCCGCTCCTGCAGCGCACGCAGCAGGGGCAGGGTCGGCGCCAGTGCCTGCATGCGGCGCGGGAACATGTAGTCCAGTCCGCTCAGCAGCTGGAACAGCGACAGATCAACATAGGAATGCTCGCGCAGTGCGTGGCGGCCACCATTGGCGGCCAGCACCTGCTCGAAGTAGCCGAGGAACTTCGGCAGCCGTTCGCCACGCAGGGAGGCGGCCCGTGCCTTGGCTTCGGTCTTCTGCTCTTCGTAGTACTTCGATGCGGCGATCGGATGGTGGGTGTCGTGCACCTCGGCTACCAGATCAGCGATGGTCAGCTGCAACTGCAGTGCCTGCATCCGCCGCGAGGCCGCCTGCGGCACCAGGTCAAGCGGCGGGCCGAGAAAATCCAGGATCGCGGCGACCTGTGCAATGACCTGGCGGCCCGCCTTCAGGAATGGCGGCGCGAAGGGCTGCGCACCTTCACTGCTGCCATCGAGAAACGGCTGCATCACCGCATCGCCGTGCTCCCGCGCCATGTCGATGTAGTCGGCACCGGCATCCTCCAGCGCAAGCCGCACGAACTCGCCACGGCCCTGGATGCCGGTCCAGTAATACAGCGCGTACTGCATCGCAGTGCCTCCACAGAACAAGGCTCACAGCCTCGCGCGCTGCATGCAAAGCAAGTGTGAGCACGGCCTTGCTGCAGGCCTCAACCCGAACGGCAGCGGAACAGGCGGGGAACCGGCTGCAATCGGTGGGGTCACACCTTCATCATGCGTGTGAAACGAGGTGCTGCATCATGCAGAGTGGAAAGGCGGTATGGCCCTGGGTGTTGGGCGTGGTGGTGATCGGTGGTGCCGGTGGTTGGCTGTTCCGCGATCAGCTGAAGCGCCTGGCAGACGGTGTTTCGGTGCCGGTGCAATCAACCCCCGCCAGTACCGGCGCGCCGCCACAACCGCAGGCGGCCGCGGAACCCGCGCCAGCACCGCCCGCGATCAGGCATCCGCTGGATACCGAGGCCGCAGCCGATCCGGCGCTGCCGAAGCTGGCTGACAGCGATGCCGCGGCCTGGGGCGCATTGAGCCAGCTGTTCCAAGGCGAAGGTCCGCTGACCCTGCTGCTGCGCGATCATCTGATCCAGCGCCTGGTCACCCAGGTCGACAACCTGGACAAGCCCAGCGTGCCGCCGACTGCGCTGGCCGCGCGGCCGCTGCCGGGCAACCTGCAGGTCGAACCCGCCGAGGGCGGCGAACGCATCGCCGCCAGCAACGCGGCGCGCTACGCGCCCTACGTGCAGGCCTTCACCGCGCTGGACCCGGCGGCAACGGCCACCGCCTACAAGCGCTTCTATCCGCTGATCCAGCAGGCCTATGTGGACCTGGGCCGGCCCGACGGGTACTTCAACGACCGCCTGGTCGCGGTGATCGACCACCTGCTGGACACCCCGGAACTGGCCCAGCCCCCAGTGGTACAGCGCGATGAACGCGGCCGCTACCGCTTTGTCGATCCCACCCTGCAGTCGCGCTCGATCGGGCAGAAGGCGCTGCTGCGGATGGATGCCGCCCAGGCGCGGGCGGTCAAGCAGCAGCTGCGGGCGATCCGCAGCGCGATCACCCGCTGAGCCCGTTCACCGCGTGGAACTGATCGGGATCAACGCGCCGACCACACCGGTTCCGGCATGCTGGCCGAAGCCTGACTGGCCTCGGGGTGCAGTCGCAGCCACCCTTGAAACCGGGTGGGGCAACCGCATCTTTCCAGCATCGCCGGCGCGGGCCGGCCCTGATGACCGATGAGGATTCGCAATGCGGATGGACAAGCTCACCTCGCGTTTCCAGCAGGCGCTGGCAGACGCACAGTCGCTGGCCGTGGGCCGCGACAACAGCATCATCGAACCCGTTCACCTGTTCAGCGCGCTGCTGGACCAGCAGGGCGGCAGCACGCGTCCGCTGCTGGCCCAGGCCGGGGTGAACGTGCCGGTGCTGCGCGAGCGCCTGACCGAGGCGCTGGATGCGCTGCCGAAGGTGTCCGGCCAGGCTGGCAACGTCTCGATGGGCAACGACCTGGGGCGCCTGCTGAACCAGACCGACAAGCTGGCCCAGCAGCACGGGGATGCCTTCATTGCCAGCGAGTGGTTCGTGCTGGCGGCGCTGGACGACGGCGGCACGCTGGGCATGGCGCTGCGCGCCGCCAGTGCCGACAAGACCCGCCTGCAGGCGGCGATCGACAAGCTGCGCGGCGGCGAGAACGTGCAGTCGGAGAATGCCGAGGAACAGCGCCAGGCGCTGGAGAAATACACCATCGACCTGACCGCGCGTGCCGAGAGCGGCAAGCTCGACCCGGTGATCGGCCGTGACGAGGAAATCCGCCGCACCATCCAGGTGCTGCAGCGCCGGACCAAGAACAACCCGGTGCTGATCGGCGAACCCGGCGTGGGCAAGACCGCGATCGTGGAAGGGCTGGCCCAGCGCATCATCAACGACGAAGTGCCCGAAGGCCTGCGCGGCAAGCGCGTGCTGTCGCTGGACATGGGCGCGCTGATTGCCGGGGCCAAGTTCCGCGGCGAATTCGAGGAGCGCCTGAAGGGCGTGCTCAACGACCTGGCCAAGAACGAAGGCCAGATCATCCTGTTCATCGACGAACTGCACACCATGGTCGGCGCCGGCAAGGCCGATGGCGCGATGGATGCCGGCAACATGCTGAAGCCAGCGCTGGCACGCGGCGAGCTGCACTGCATCGGCGCCACCACGCTGGACGAATACCGCAAGTACATCGAGAAGGATGCTGCGCTGGAGCGTCGTTTCCAGAAGGTGTTCGTGGGCGAGCCGTCGGTGGAGGACACCATCGCGATCCTGCGCGGCCTGAAGGAAAAGTACGCCGTGCACCACGGCGTGGAGATCACCGATCCGGCCATCGTCGCGGCTGCGACGTTGTCCAACCGCTACATCACCGACCGCCAGCTGCCGGACAAGGCCATCGACCTGATGGACGAAGCCGCCTCGCGACTGCGCATGGAGATCGACTCCAAGCCGGAAGAGCTGGACCGCCTTGAGCGCCGGGTGATCCAGCTGAAGATCCAGCGCGAGATGCTGAAGAAGGAGAAGGACGAAGCCTCGCGGCAGCGCCTGGCCGACCTGGAGAACGACATCGACGGGCTGGAGCGCGAGTTCTCCGACCTCAATGAAATCTGGAAGTCGGAGAAGGCCGCGCTGCAGGGCGCGACCAAGATCAAGGAACAGGTCGAGCAGGCCAAGCTGGAGCTGGAGGCCGCGCAGCGCCGCCAGGATTTCGCCAAGATGAGCGAGATCCAGTACGGGCTGCTGCCGCAGCTGGAAAAGCAGCTGGCCGCGGCCCAGGAGGCCGAGCACAAGGACTTCAAGCTGGTGCAGGACCGCGTGACCGACGAGGAGATCGCCGAGGTCGTATCGCGCTGGACCGGCATCCCGGTCAACAAGATGCTCGAAGGCGAGCGCGACAAGCTGTTGCGCATGGAAGAGGTGCTGCACAACCGCGTGGTCGGCCAGGAAGAAGCGATCAAGGTCGTCTCCGATGCCGTGCGCCGTTCGCGTGCGGGCCTGTCCGATCCGAATCGCCCGGCCGGCTCGTTCCTGTTCCTCGGCCCGACCGGTGTCGGCAAGACCGAGCTGTGCAAGTCGCTGGCCGAATTCCTGTTCGACAGTGCCGACGCGATGATCCGCATCGACATGAGCGAATTCATGGAGAAGCACAGCGTGGCCCGCCTGATCGGCGCGCCTCCGGGCTACGTCGGCTACGAGGAAGGTGGCTACCTGACCGAGGCCGTGCGTCGCCGTCCGTACTCGCTGATACTGCTGGACGAAGTGGAGAAGGCGCATCCGGATGTGTTCAACATCCTGCTGCAGGTGCTGGACGATGGCCGCCTGACCGATGGACAGGGCCGTACCGTGGACTTCCGCAACACTGTCATCGTGATGACCTCGAACCTGGGCTCGCACCAGATCCAGGACATGAGCGCCGACGACAGTCCGGAGGCCTACACGCAGATGAAGGCGGCGGTGATGGGCGTGGTACAGGCGCACTTCCGTCCGGAGTTCATCAACCGCCTGGACGACATCGTGGTGTTCCACCCGCTGGACAAGCAGCAGATCAAGCAGATCGCGCGCATCCAGATGCGTGGGCTTGAGAAGCGGCTGGCCGAGCGCGGGTTGAAGCTGGCGGTCTCCGATGCGGCGTTCGACCTGCTCGGCAACGTCGGCTTCGATCCGGTCTATGGCGCGCGCCCGTTGAAGCGTGCAATCCAGTCGCAGCTGGAGAATCCGCTGGCACAGCAGATCCTGTCGGGTGCTTTCGTCAACGGCGATACCATCGAAGTCGGAAACGACGGCGGCCGCCTGGTGTTCGCCAAAGCGTGATTCACACGGGGCGCCGCCTGGCCGCAGCGCCCCGTTTCCTGCGAAGTATGCCGGGCCATGCCCGGCGCTCACTCAGAAGCGGTGCGTATAGCCGCTCATCAAGCCGAACTGGTTCGCCTTCTGCACGATCGGGCTGTCGGCGGCATCACCGAGCAGGCGCGTGCCTTCGGCCGAGATGTACCAGTTGCCGTTGCGGCCCACGCGGTGGCTCCACTTCAGGCCGACACCGGCACTGACCAGGCCGGCTTTTGGCTTGTGCTCGGCAAAGCCGGTACGCGCCGCCTGTTCCGGGCTGACGCCGTACCAGGTCTGCATGTAGCCGCGGTTGCCGTAGTCGGTGGACACGCTGCCGCTGACCACGCCGCCGGCCAGGTCGAACAGCGGCATGCTCAGGTTCAGATGGATCTGCTGGGTGGCCAGGCCGTTCTCTGCCTTGTCCTCGTCCTTGCGGGTGAACTGCCAGGAGCCGCTCAGCACGGCTTCGCCCAGCGTATAACCAGCCGAGACGCCGACCAGGGGACGGGCATCGATATCACCCATGCCGCGCAGGAAGTCGGAACCGCCGAGCAGCGAGTCCTTTTCCTTGCGGATGCCGCTGGCGCCGACATACGCGCGCACGCGGGTGTGCTCGCCGATGGAGGTGCCCCAGCCAATGCCACTGGTGCCCAGAAACCATCCACCCGGCGAGGTGACATCAAAGGACAACGACGGCGTCGCACGATACTCCTCGCTGCCGCTGTAGCGCGGCGCCACGCCACCGCCGGCAGCGACCTCGAAGGTCCAGTGGTCATCCTTGGCGTGGGCGATCGGTGCGGCGAACAGCGGCAACAGGGCCAGGCAGAGCAGGGCGGGGGAACGGCGGAGCTGGGACATGGAAACTCTCGACAATGGGAGGAAGGCAGCGCGCGCATCCGGCGAGTGCTGCAGGGTCGCTAGCGTGGCGATACGCCGGCGACCGATCCGTCCGCAGTTGTGCGGGAGTTGTAATCAACTGTAATCGCGCCCAGGGGCGTTCAGCTGGCAGCCAGCGGCCAGTGCATTTCCATGCGCGCGCCGCCCAACGTGGCGCGGCTGATGCGAAGTTCGCCGCCGTGGCGGACGGCAATGCGGCTGACGATGGCCAGGCCCAGGCCGAAGCCCCCGGTATCGCGGCTGCGGCTGTCATCCAGGCGGGTGAACGGGCGCATCACCTTCTCGCGATCGGCTTCGGCAATGCCGGGACCGTCGTCATCCACACGCAGGCAGGCACGGCCGCTGACACCGACCAGCGAGACTTCCACCTGCGAACGCGCATGGCGCAGCGCATTGCCCACCAGATTGCTGAGTGCCAGCTGCAGCAGGCGTGGTTCGGCATCCACCCGCGGCAACGCACTGGGCTGCACGCGCAGTACCACCCCGGCACGTTCGGCATCACGGCGCGCATCGGCCAGGCAGGCCTGCAGCCAGTCGTTGGCTTCGATGCGCTGCATCGGCTCGCCCTCGCTGGGATGCTCCAGCCGTTCATAAGCCAGCAGTTCGCTGACCAGCCGGTTGAGCTCGGCCAGGTCACCGTGCAGGCCCCGCGCCAGCCGTTCGCGGCGTTCGCGGTCATCGCTGTCCTGCATCAGGTCCAGGCCGAAGGCCACGCGCGCGATCGGCGTGCGCAGCTCGTGGGAGATCGCATGGGTCAGGTCGCGCTGGCGCTGCACCAGTTCGGCCACGCGTGCCGCCATGCGGTTGGAGTGGTCGACGATGACCCGGATCTGCGAGCGTGGCGAGACCTGGGCACGTGCCTGCAGATCGCCCGAACCGATGCGGTCGGCATGCCGGCGCAGCGCTTCCAGGTCGCGCCAGAGCAGGCGCACCCACGCGTACAGGCTGGCGCCCACCAGCAGCAGGATGCTGAGGTAGGCGGCGATGGTCATGTACGTCGTCATCTGCACCGCGCCAGGCAGGCGCAGGTGCAGCCAGCGGCCATCGCTGCCCTCGATGGGCAGCAGGACCTGCTGGTATTGATCGCGCACGATGAAACCATCGGCCTTCACGGCCACCTGTTCCTGCGCGTCGAGTGCGGGAGGTTTGTCGAGCAGGGTCAGGGCGATGCCGTAGTGTGGCTGCCACTGCTGCAGGCGCTCACGCTGCTGGTCGGCATCCAGGCCGGCCAGGCCACTGCGCAGGGCGTACACCTGACCACGCACCTGCTGGACGAAGACGCGATCCTGCACGGGCGTGTAGATGCCGTCCAGGATGTGGTTGAGGAAGAACACCGACACCAGGAAGCAGGCACCCGTGATAAACCACAACCACAGGAACAGCCGCTTCATGCCGTCCAGGCCGACGGATTGAACTGGTAGCCACGGCCCCACACGGTCTTGATCCGCCGCGGTTCGCGCGCATCATCGCCGAGCTTGCGGCGCAGCTTGCCGATGCTGACATCGACACTGCGGTCCAGGCCGTCAAAGCCGATGCCGCGCACCGCCTGCAGGATCTGGTCGCGCGAAAGGATCTGCCCCGGCTGGCTGGCCAGCAGCCACAGGATCTCGAATTCCGTGGTGCCCAGCTCGACCGGCTGACCGTGCAGGTGCACTTCGCGCTGCATGCGGTCGATCAGCAGTTCGCCATGCATCAGACGGCTGGGTGTACCGGTGTTGCTGCTGCCATGACGGCGGCGCAGCAGGGCGCGCAGGCGGGCCAGCAGCAGGCGCGGCTCGATCGGTTTGTGCACATAGTCATCGGCGCCCGATTCCAGGCCCAGCACCTGCTCGATGTCGTCTTCGCAGGCGGTCAGCATCAGGATCGGCACGTCGGAGAAACCGCGGATCTGCCGGCACACGTCGATGCCGCCGAGGCCGGGCAGCATCAGGTCCAGTACCACCAGCTCGGGCGCATGCTGGCGGCAGGCCGCGCCGGCAAGGTCACCGCGCGCCACATGCTGCACGGCGAAACCATGTTCGTGGAGATAGTCGCTGACCAGTTCGGCCAGGCGACGGTCGTCCTCCACCAACAAGACCTGGGTCGGGGTACCGTTGGCGGTGGGTGTCCAAGGGGATGGCTGCATGCGCGTGGGGCCTCCGTGCCCGGGCAGGAGCGCCCGGCGGCGAAGCCTATCAACGCCCCGTGACCGCTGCCTGAATCGCGGCCAACCTGATAACCCCCGGTATGGACGTCATCGCCAGCAGCTTTCAGCGGCCGGCGACGGCTGGCCTATGGTGGCGGTTTCCCCGGATGGAGCCTGGCGCAATGAGCGACCCGCAGTGGCAACTGGAAACCCTGGCCGTACACGGCGGCTACCGTCCCGACCCGACTACCCGCGCGGTGGCGGTGCCGATCTACCAGACGGTGGCGTATGCCTTCGATGACACCCAGCACGGCGCCGACCTGTTCGACCTGAAGGTACCGGGCAATATCTATACGCGCATCATGAACCCCACCACCGACGTGCTGGAGCAGCGCCTGGCCGCGCTGGAAGGCGGCATCGGTGCGCTGGCGCTGGCCTCGGGGCAGGCCGCGATCACCTATGCCATCCAGACCATTGCAGAGGCCGGCGACAACATCGTTGCCTCCAGCGCGCTGTACGGCGGCAGCCTCAACCTGCTGGCGCACACGCTGCCGCAATACGGCATCCAAGCGCGCTTTGCTGATCCGGCTGATCCTTCTGCGTTCGCCGCGCTGATCGACGAGCGCACCAAGGCGGTGTTCGTCGAATCGATCGGCAACCCGCGCGGCAACGTCACCGACATCGCTGCGATTGCGGAGGTCGCGCACGCCGCTGGCGTGCCGCTGATCGTCGACAACACCGTGGCCACGCCGTTCCTGCTGCGCCCATTCGAGCACGGCGCCGACATCGTGGTGCATTCGCTGACCAAGTACCTGGGCGGCCACGGCACCAGCCTCGGCGGCGCGATCATCGATTCCGGCCGCTTCGACTGGACCGCACAGCCCCAACGCTTCGCGCGGCTCAACCAGCCCGACCCCAGCTACCACGGCGTGGTCTATACCGAAGCCCTGGGGCCAGCGGCCTACATCGGCCGCGCGCGGGTGGTGCCGCTGCGCAATACCGGCGCTGCGTTGTCGCCGTTCAATGCGTTCCTGATCCTGCAGGGCATCGAGACCCTGGCCCTGCGCATGGAACGCATCAACGCCAACGCACTGGCCGTCGCGCAGTTCCTGAAGTCACACGCAAAGGTGGCTTGGGTGCGCTATGCCGGGCTGGCCGACGATCCCGAGCACGCCGCCGCGCAGCGCTATCTGGGTGGGCACGGCTCGGGCGTGCTGACCTTCGGCCTGCCGGGCGGGCGCGAGGCAGGCGCACGTTTCCTTGACGCGCTGAAATTGTTCACCCGCCTGGTCAACCTGGGCGATGCGAAGTCACTGGCCACCCATCCCGCCTCGACCACCCACCGCCAGTTGGATGCGGCGGAGCTGGCCAAGGCCGGCGTCAGTGAAGACACCGTGCGGCTGTCGATCGGCATCGAACATATCGGCGACCTGCGTGCCGACCTGGAGCAGGCCCTGGCCGGCGCCTGATAGCCACACGCTTGGTCGTCATCGCCACAGGCGATCACCACCGGCGCCGCGATGGGTTACGGTGGAACTGCCTCTCCAAGGCGTGGCAACGTGGCGATCCAGATCCCCGGTCGATGCGGGTCGACCGGGGATTTTTTTGTTTCCGGGGTCAGATCCGTTTTCCTGTGGAAAACGGATCTGACCCCATGCGCCGCCGTGTCGACCAAGGTCGACACCCACCAACAGCAGCCGGGACGCGCCCCGCCATCCAACGGAGAGTGAGCTTTTGCCGTTGCCGTTGACGTTGATTCGGCAGGTGCAGGGCTGCAAGCCCTGCCGCACGCACACCCCTCACACCACCGGAATACTGTGCTGGCCCAACCCGCGATACGGCGGCGTGGCCATCACCATCTCCGCCAGCGAATACGCCAGCTCGCGCTCGGCCATCACCGTGCCATCGGCGCCATGCTCCAGCAGATGCTTCACCTCGGCGTCGCTGTGCGCACGCGCCAGCAGGGTCAGGTCCGGGTTGATCGCCCGCAGCTTGGCCAGCGCCTCACCGGCTTCCAGCGGCTGCGGAATCGCCAGCACCGCGATCTTGGCCCGCTCCGGATGGGCCTCGGCCAGCACCCGGTCGGCAGCGGCACTGCCGCGGATCGCCGCCAGGCCCTTGGCGTGCGCCTGCTCGACGTGTTCCTTGTTGTCATCGATCACCAGCACCGGCACGCCACGGTCGCGCAGCACCTGCGCCAGTTCGCTGCCCACCCGGCCATAGCCGATCACGATGGCGTGGTCATGCAGGTCGCGCGACGGGCCGATCGCTTCGGGCGGCTCGGGTACCTGCGGAGACTGCTCCTGCTTGGCCTGCCAACGGTCGAGCAGGCCGAACACCAGCGGGTTGAGCATGATCGACACCAGTGCCCCGGCCAGCACCAGCGACTGGCCTTCCTTCGGCAGGATCTGCAGCGCCACGCCGAGGCCGGCGATGATGAAGGCGAACTCGCCGATCTGCGCCAGGCTGGCCGAGATGGTCAGCGCGGTGCTGGTCGGGTGGCCGAACGCACGCACGATGAAGAACGCGGCGGCCGACTTGCCGAACATGATGATCAGCACCGTGGCCAGCACCTGCCACGGGTGCTGCACGATGATGTTGGGGTCGAACAGCATGCCGACCGACACAAAGAACAACACCGCGAACGCATCGCGCAGCGGCAGCGAATCATGCGCGGCCTTGTGGCTCAGCTCCGATTCGTTGAGCAGCATGCCGGCAAAGAACGCGCCCAGCGCGAACGAGACGCCGAACAGCATCGCCGAGCCGAACGCCACGCCCAGCGCGATCGCCAGCACGGACAGGGTGAACAGCTCACGCGAACCGGTACCGGCGATGCGTTCCAGGATCCACGGGATGACCCGGCGCCCGACCACCAGCATCACCGCCACGAACAGGCCCAGCTGCACGAAGGTCCAGCCGATGTCGGCCAGCACGCTGCCCAGCGAGTGCGATTCCTTGGCCGCGTCGGGGCCGAACACGCCGGCCATCACCGGCATCATCACCAGTGCCAGCACGCAGGCCAGGTCTTCGACGATCAGCCAGCCGACCGCGATCTTGCCGCGCATCGTCTCCAGCAGGCGGCGTTCTTCCATCGCCCGTAGCAGCACCACGGTGCTGGCGGTGGCCAGCGAGAAACCGAAGATGACGCCATGGATGGCCGGCCAGCCCATCAGCGAGGCCACGCCCCAGCCGAGCAGGGTGGCCACTGCGATCTGCCCAATGGCACCGGGAATGGCGATGGCCTTGACCGCCATCAGGTCCTTCAGCGAGAAGTGCAGGCCGACACCGAACATCAGCAGCATCACGCCCAGTTCGGCCAGCTGGTTGGCCAGCGCCTGGTCGGCGACGAAGCCGGGGGTGAACGGACCTACGCAGATGCCAGCAACCAGGTAACCGACCAGGGGAGACAAGCGGAGCTTGTTGGCCAGCGCGCCGAAGATGAAGGCGAGCCCCAGGCCAACGGCCACGATGTTGATCAGGTCGGTGTCATGGTGCATCGGCACTCGCAGAAAGCAGGGGGATACCCCGATTTTCACCGAAGCGGCCAGATACGGCAAACCCGCCGTCCACGTGCCGTGGCCGGAGGGTTTGCCCACGCATTTCTCTTCTACCCCCGCCTTCGGAGCGCCCCTTCAACAAGAAGGGGCTCTCCTCCAGATGCGGCGAGGGGATGCCGGCCAGCGGCCGGCACTACCAGAGCGGCGCCGGGCAGGGCCCGGCACGCCCGTTACCGCTTACCAGGTGTACTTGATCCGCCCGTACACATACGCGCCGTTGAAGCCGAACGGCGAGTAGTTGCTGTACGGCAGCATGCCGAAGGTCGAGTTCTGCAGGTCTTCGGTGCGGTCCGGGTACTTGTCCAGCAGGTTGTCGGCGCCCACGGTCAGGGTCCAGTTGCTGCTCGGCTTGTAGCTGGCCGAGGCATCCACCACCCAGGCGTCGCCGTAGGTCTGGTCACGCAGCGCGGTGGCCGAGTTGCGCACGGTGAATTTGCCGTAGCGGGTGGCGGCCAGGCCCAGTTCCCAGTGGTCCGAACGCCAGGTGCCGCTCAGGATCGCCTTGTCGCGCGGGTAGCTGTCCTCGATGCGGCCAATTTCGTCGCGACCGATCAGCGACTGGGTCAGGCCCAGCGTTCCGAACACCGCCGGGGTGCCGCCAACGCGGCGCACTTCGGTGTCGTTGTAGCTGTATGCAGCGGTCAGCTCCAGGCTGCTGGCGTTGAACGGCACCGTATAGCTGGACACGAAGTCGACGCCACGGGTGCGCGTATCCAGGCCGTTGGTGAAGTAGGAGAACGCGGTCACCTGCGGCAGGCCCAGGGTGCCCAGCAGCGCGCTGGTGGCCGCGTTGGTGGTGATGCTGGACGACAATGCGATGCGGTCATCGATGTCGATCTGGTAGGCGTCGACGGTGATGTACAGGCGGTCGACCGGCTGCAGCACCAGGCCCAGGCTGTAGGAGGTGGAGGTTTCGGCCTTCAGCGGCGAGGCGCCCAGCGCCTGTGCGGCCGGGCTGGTGGTCGGGAAGGTACCGCGCTCGACGAACACGCCATTGAGGAACTGGCTGGTGACCGCCTGGTAGCCCTGCTGCGCCAGCGACGGTGCACGGAAGCCACTGGAGGCGGTGGCCCGCAGCGCGACCTTGTCGGTGAATGCATAGCGCGCCGACAGCTTGCCGGAGAAGCGGTCGCCGAAGTCCGAGTAGTCCTCGTAGCGGCCGGTGATGCCGGCCGAGAACTTCTCGGTCAGGTCCGCTTCCAGGCCAGCATAGACCGCGTAGTTGTGGCGGTCGGCATGCACTTCATTGGTCGGGGTGAAGCCCGCGAAGCCCTGCGCGCCGCTGCCGGTGTACGAGTTCAGTTCGCCCGGGTTCTGGTCCCACTTTTCCTTGCGGTACTCACCACCGAAGGACAGCGTGACCGGGTAGGCCAGGCCCCAGTCCAGCGACTTGGTCAGGTCGGCATTGAAGATGTCCTGCTGGTACTTCAGCGTGCCGTCATAGAACGAGCGCGGGCTGGTTGCGCCGAGGCTGTAGTTGATGCTGTTGCGGGTGTGGAAGTCGAGGGTGTTCTCACCGTGGTTCAGGCTCAGGTCCCAGGTCCAGCCGTTGTCGGTGTTGCCCTTGACCCCGGCCACCAGCGAGCGGTCCTTCGAATACTGGTTGATCTCCGGCACGAAGCCGTCGGGGTAGGTCTGTGCCAGCAGCGCGCTCTGCCCGCTGTGGTTGCGCGAACGGTAGAACGCGAACGAGGTGATGTCGCGGTTGCTGAGCAGCGCGCTGGCGTAGCCGGTCACGTGGTCGCTGAAGTCGAAGCTGGCGTTGGCCGACGCGGCGGTGGCATCCACGCGCGGGTCGCCGACGATGAAGGTCTTCTGGCCGATGCTGGGGAAGTTGCCGGTGTTCGGGGTGGTGCCGCGGTACGGGCCGGCGCGGTTGCTCTCGTCCTGCTGGCTGATCTGGCCAGCCACGTGCACGCGACCACGGCCGTTGCCGAACTCGACGCCGGTATCGCCGGAGAGCTGGTACTTGTTGCCGTCACCGGCCGAGTACTGGCCGTAGTCCACGGCCAGGCTGCCGCCACGGCCGCTGCCCTTGAGCACGATGTTGATGACGCCTGCAATGGCGTCCGAGCCGTACTGTGCCGACGCACCGTCGCGCAGCACTTCCACGCGCTCGATGGCGGCGATCGGGATCGCATTGATGTCCACCGCCGACGAGCCACGGCCGATGCTGCCGTTGACGTTGATCATCGCCGAGGTATGGCGGCGCTTGCCGTTGACCAGCACCAGCACCTGGTCCGGCGACAGGCCGCGCAGCTGCGCCGGGCGCACGCCACTGGTGCCGTCGGTCAAGGCCGGGCGCGGGAAGTTCAGCGAGGGCAGGGCGCGTGACAGTGCGGTGGCCAGTTCACCGGTGCCGGTGGACTGCAGCACTTCAGGGGTGATGATGTCGATCGGCGACTGCGATTCGGCGACGGTGCGGTCGGCCACGCGGGTGCCGGTGACGATCACCGTGTCCAGGGTGTTGGCGGCGGTGCCGGCCTGCTGGGCAGCGGCAACGAACGGAGAGCCACCGAGTGCGACAGCGACGGCGGCGGCGATCAGGCTGGTCTTGCGGGTCATCGGGATGGGGCTCCGGTTGGCGGGGGTGGCACCGGAATCGACATCACGGGGGTGAGGCGGACGGCGGTTGTTGCGGTGCGCAAGGCAGGAATTAACGGGATATTCAGTGCCTGTCAAATGGTTGCAACAGGAAAAAACGTTGCAGCAGCAACCATTTAGCGGCAGAGGGCAGCGGCGGGAGGTGGGGCCCGGGGGCTGCGCGGGGCCGACGAGGGAGAGAGTTGGCCTGCCGCCGCGCATCCCGGGGCGCGTCAAGTATTCGTTAACGCTAGAATTACGTCGCAGGAACAGTGCTCACCAGCACATTCCATCCGGTTATATGGACCCCTCCCCCGATGATCTCCCTTCGTAATTTCGCCTTGCGCCGCGGCGAGCGGCTGCTGTTGTCCAATGTCGACCTGACCCTGCACGCCGGTTACCGGGTGGGCGTGGTCGGCCGCAACGGTGCTGGCAAGTCCAGCCTGTTCGCGGCGGTGAAGGGCGAGCTGGAGGCCGACAAGGGTGACGTCGACCTGCCCGGCAAGGTCCGTATCGCCAGCGTGGCCCAGGAAACCCCGTCGCTGCCGGACCCGGCGCTGAGCTTTGTGCTGGGCGGGGATACCGATGTGGCTGCGGTGCTGGCTGAAGAGGCTGAAGCAACCGCGCGCGAAGATTGGGAGGCGGTGGCCAACGCGCACACGAAGATGGCCGAGATGGGGGCCTACGACGCCGAAGCGCGCGCCGGCAAGCTGCTGCACGGCCTCGGTTTCCCGGCCGAGACCCACCACCGCGCGGTGTCCTCGTTCTCCGGCGGCTGGCGCGTACGCCTGAACCTGGCCCGCGCGCTGATGATGCCCAGCGACCTGTTGCTGCTGGACGAACCGACCAACCACCTGGACCTGGACGCGGTGTACTGGCTGGAGCAGTGGCTGCTGAAGTACCCCGGCACCCTGCTGTTGATCTCGCATGACCGCGAGTTCCTCGACAACGTGGCCACCCACACCCTGCACCTGCACGGCGGCGGCGCCAAGCTCTACCCGGGCGGTTATACCGATTTCGAGCGCCAGCGCGCCGAACAGCTGCGCCAGCAGCAGATCGCGCACGAGAAGGAACAGGCCGAGCGCGCCCACCTGCAGAGCTTCATCGACCGCTTCAAGGCACAGGCCAGCAAGGCCGCGCAGGCGCAGAGCCGCATGAAGCGCCTGGCCAAGCTGGCCGGCACCGAAGCAGTGCGCGCCGAGCGCGAGTTCCGCATCGAGTTCGCGCCGCCGGCCAAGCTGCCGTTCTCGCTGATCCGCCTGAACCATGTCGAGGCCGGCTACGGCAAGGATGCAGTGATCCTGCACAACGTCGGCTTTGGTCTGGAAGCGGGCCAGCGCATTGGCCTGCTCGGCCCGAACGGTGCCGGCAAGACCACCCTGGTGAAGACCCTGGTGGGCGAGCTGGCGCCGATCGTCGGCGAGCGCATGGCGCACCCGGACCTGAAGATCGGCTACTTCGCCCAGCACACGGTGGAGTCGCTGCACGAAGGCCAGTCGCCGATGGAGCACTTCCGCGAGATCGCCCCGGACGCACCGAACCAGTCGTTCCGCGACTTCCTCGGCAAGTGGAACTTCCCGGGTGACCGCGCGTTCGAGCCGGTCGATGGCTTCTCCGGTGGCGAGCGCGCACGCCTGGCGCTGGCGCTGATCGCCTGGCAGCAGCCGAACGTGCTGCTGCTGGACGAACCGACCAACCACCTTGACCTGGAAATGCGCGAAGCGCTGGCCGAAGCATTGGCCACCTTCGAAGGCGCGATCGTGATGGTCTCGCACGACCGCCATCTGATCGGCCTGGTCTGCGATACCTACTGGCGCGTGGCCGATGGCGTGGTCGAGCCGTTCGATGGCGACCTGGATGCCTACGCCGCGTGGCTGCGTACCCGCCCGCAGGCGCAGGGCACCAAGGCGCGCATGGAACAGGTGGAAGAGCCGGTGGTGGTCAAGACCGCCCCGGTGGCGCAGGTGGTGCAGAAGAAGCCGGTGAACCCGCACAAGCTGGCCGCCGCTGAAGCCAAGGTGGCCGAGCTGGAAGGTGCCCTGGCCGAGCTGGACCGCCAGCTGGCCGACCCGGCCAACTACGCCGATGCCACGCGCATGGCCGTGCTTGGCCGCGATCGCGAAACCGCCGCCGCGCAGCTGGAAAAGGCCGAAGCCGCCTGGATGGAACTGCTCGAGTCCTGACCGGTAGTGCCGGCCGCTGGCCGGCAGCGCGATGCGCCCACAACGATCAAGGGATTGCCGGCCAGCGGCCGGCACTGCCTACCCGCCCTGTGCCTGCAGCCATTCGCGAAAGCGCCTGGCCGGCTCACGTTCGGCACGCGATCGCAGCCGCGTCAGCCAGTAGCGCCCCAGCTCCAGCGTGGTGCTGAACGGCTGCAGCAGGCGACCCTCGGCCAGTTCCTGCTCGAACATGCGCAGCGGCAGCAAGGCCACACCGGCGCCACCGGCGGCCGCCATCGCGACCGTCAACGAGGAATCGAATACCGGCCCGCGCGCTTCCACGCCGCTGACCCCGGCCGCCTGCAGCCAGCGCGGCCATTCGTCGCTGCGGTAGGAACGAAGCAGCGGCAGCGTGCCCAGGTCGCGTGGCTGTTTCAGGCGCCGCGCCAGCGCCGGTGCGCACAGCGGTGCAAACGGCGCGTCGAGGATCGCCGTGCACGCCTGGCCCTGCCAGTCGCCATCACCAAAGCGGATCGCCAGGTCCAGCCCTTCTCCGGCCAGGTCGATGCGGTTGTTGTGGGTCTGCAGGCGCAGCTCGATGTCCGGGTGCGCTGCCTCGAACGCGGCCAACCGTGGCAGCAGCCAGCCGGTGGCGAAGGTGCCGACCACGCCCAGGGTCAGCACTTCACGCGCAGGTCCGCCGGTGTAACGCGCGATGCTGGCGGAGATGCGCTCGAACGATTCGTTGAGCACCGGATACAGGGCCGCGCCTTCATCGGTGAGCGCCACGCCGCGCGGGAGGCGATGGAACAGGCGGATGCCGAGCCGGTCCTCCAGCCCACGGATCTGGTGGCTCAGTGCGGCCTGGCTGACACACAGCTCCAGCGCGGCACGGGTGAAGTTCTGGTGGCGGGCGGCGGCCTCGAAGGCGCGCAGCGCGTTCAGTGGCAGGGTAGGGTGCAACATCGCGCAGTCGTGAGCTGGAATGATGGATGATCCTAACGCTTCAACGAGACATTTCGGAAAATTAAGGGGTTGAATGCGTCAGGCATTAATTGAACTAATGTCTCTCGCAGATTTTTTGCGCTGGTCGCCCCCGATCAAGGCTTCAATAATCGAGCAGTCCCCCAGGAGAACCCGCATGCTCGCCCGTCGCCGATTCCTGCAGTTCAGTGCTGCCGCCGTGGCTTCCTCGCTTGCCTTGCCGCTGCTGGCACGTGCAGCGGGCAAGGCCACCGCCAACGCACCCACCGATGCCGCCATCACCGCCGCCAGTGATTTCGCCGCGCTGGAAAAGGCCTGCGCCGGACGCCTCGGCGTGACCCTGCTGGACACTGCCAGCGGTCGCCGCATCGGTCATCGCCAGGACGAGCGCTTCCCGATGTGCAGCACCTTCAAGAGCATGCTGGCGGCCACCGTGCTCAGCCAGGCCGAACGCATGCCGGCATTGCTGGACAGGCGCGTGCCGGTGGGCGAGGCCGATCTGCTCTCGCATGCACCGGTCACCCGCCGCCACGCCGGCAAGGACATGACCGTGCGCGATCTGTGCCGTGCCACGATCATCACCAGCGACAACACCGCCGCCAACCTGCTGTTCGGCGTGGTCGGTGGCCCGCCCGCAGTGACCGCGTTCCTGCGCGCCAGCGGCGACACGGTGAGCCGCAGTGACCGCCTGGAGCCGGAGCTGAACAGCTTTGCCAAGGGCGACCCGCGCGACACCACCACGCCGGCGGCGATGGCCGCGACCCTGCAGCGCGTGGTGTTGGGCGAGGTACTGCAACCGGCTTCGCGGCAGCAGCTGGCCGACTGGCTGATCGACAACGAAACCGGCGACGCCTGCCTGCGCGCGGGCCTGGGCAAGCGCTGGCGCGTGGGTGACAAGACCGGCAGCAATGGTGAAGACGCGCGCAACGACATCGCCGTGCTGTGGCCCGTAGCCGGGGGCGCCCCGTGGGTGTTGACGGCTTATCTGCAGGCAGGTGCGATCAGCTACGAGCAACGCGCTAGCGTGCTGGCACAGGTGGGGCGGATTGCCGACCGGTTGATCGGATGAGGTAACCGGGGTCATTCAAACGTGGCTTGCCGGATCGGTTCGGCGCGCGCATCCTGCGCGCGTTCGAACCACACGGAAGTCCCCCATGAGCCATGAACTGATCTACCTGCTGCTGATCTTCGCGCTGCTGGTGATCCCGCGCGCGCTGCAGCGTTTCAGCCTGCCCGCGCCGCTGACCTGCCTGCTGTTCGGCATCATCGGCATGCTCTGGCTGGGCGACCAGGCCCATGATGCGGTGATCGGCCTGCTGGCCACGCTGGGCATTTCCTCGCTGTTCCTGTTCGCCGGCCTGGAAGTGGACCTGCAGGCGCTGCGCCGTGGCATGTGGCCGCTGCTGGCGCACCTGGTGATCCGTACCGGCACGCTGTTCGGCGTGGGCTGGCTGGCCTGGCGTTATGCGGGGCTGCCGTGGCAGGCCGCCGGCCTGCTGGCGCTGGCGCTGCTGACGCCGTCCACGGGCTTCATCATGGACTCGCTGTCGCGGCTGGGCCTCAGCGAAGACGAGCGGTTCTGGGTGACCAGCAAGGCCATCGCCGGTGAACTGCTGGCGCTGGCGGCGTTGTTCATCGTGCTGCAGGCCGGTGATCCAGGGCACATGGCGTTGTCCAGCCTGGCACTGCTGGCGATGATGATCGGCCTGCCGCTGCTGTTCATCGCGCTGGGCCGCTGGGTGGCACCGCACGCGCCGGGCTCGGAATTCTCGCTGCTGGTGATGGTCGGCATGGTGGCGGCCTACATCACCTACCTGCTGGGCGTGTACTACCTGGTTGGCGCGTTCATCGCCGGCCTGGTCGCGCGCCTGCTGCACCAGCGCATGCCGCTGCTGGCCTCGCACGAGAACCTGCACGCGCTGCGCCTGTTCGCCTCGTTCTTCGTGCCGTTCTACTTCTTCAACGCCGGCACCAAGGTGCCCGCCGAAGCGCTGAGCTTCGAGGCGCTGGGGCTGGGCATCGTGATCACCCTGGTGGTGCTGCCGCTGCGCATCGGCGTGGTCTGGCTGCAGCGCCGGGTGATGTTCGGCGAGAGCTTCCGCAGCAGCTTGCGGGTCTCGCTGGCGCTGGCACCGACGCTGATCTTCACCCTGGTGCTGGCGGCGATCATGCGTGAGCGCTTCCAGATTCCGGCGGTGCTGTTCGGTGCGCTGCTGCTGTACGCGGCGCTGACCACGCTGCTGCCGTCGCTGGTGTTCCGTACACCGTTTGACGTTGATCCGGTGGAGCAGGAGCCGGCCGGCGAGGGCGAGGCCGCACCGGTGGCGGCGACCGAAGCACTGCCGGCAGCACCGTCTGCCGAGCGCTGAGCGGGACTGGCGCGCGGTTTGCGCCCATCGTCCATGGCCGTTAGGGTTGGGGCATGAGACCGATTGCCGTTGCCACTACCGCCGCCCTCCTGCTCAGCCTCGCTGCGTGCACGCAGCGCTCCGATACAGTCGCTCATGACCTGGCGACCGCACCGGCCGATGCGTTCATGGCCGCCGTCGCCGCACATTGCGGCCAGGCCTACGTCGGCAAGGTGGTGGAGGACACGCCTGCACCGACCTCCAAGGATCCGTTCGCCGGGCAGCGCCTGGTCATGCATGTGCGCGGCTGCGCCGACCCGGCGCACGAGCTGCGCATCCCGTTCCATGTCGGTGATGACCACTCGCGGACCTGGGTGCTGACCCGCACGCCGAACGGGCTGCGGCTGAAGCACGACCATCGCCACGAAGACGGCAGCCCCGACGCGATCACCCTGTACGGTGGCGACAGCACGCCGCCGGGCACCGCCGAGCGCCAGCAGTTCCCGGCCGATGCCGATTCGGTGGCGATGTTCCGCCGTGCCGACATGCTGGCTTCCACGCACAACACCTGGGCGATGGAGATCGATCCGGACCAGACGTTCGTCTACGAACTGACGCGCCCGGATGGCCGCCGCTTCCGCGTGCAGTTCGACCTGAGCAAGCCGGTCGACCTGCCGCCTGCACCGTGGGGCGACGACACAGCACCCGCGCCGTGATCCCGGGGTCGGATCCCTCCTGCGGAGGGCTCTGACCCCAACCCTGCACTCATCGCGTGCCGAAGCGCGCCCGGCAGCCGTTGCTCACCCACACCTGGCCACGCGAATAGCCCCAGCTGCGGCCTTCCTGGCAGGCGCTGCCCGACAGCTGCTGCTGCAGCACCGGCCGGCCCTGGCGCTCGTCCCAGTCGCAGGTCTGCGAGCGGTTGTTGTTGCTGCTGCAGGTGATCGAATAGTTGCTGTTGCCGCCTCCCCAGCCACCGCCACCACCGCCCCAGCCGCGGGCTTCGGCGAACTCCGCGCGGCAGCCGCTGCTGACCCACACCGCGCCGTTGCGCACGCCCCAGGTGCGGCCTTCGTCGCAAGGGCTGCCGGACAACTGGCGGACCAGGCGGGCATTGCGCCAGCCGACCGGGCAGCTGCGCTCGCGGTTGTTCTGGCTTTCGCAGCGGATGGTCTCGCCGGGCCGACCGTTGTTGCCTCCCCAGCCACCGCCATTGCCGCCGCCCCAGCCACCACGGGCCTCGACGAACTCGGCGCGGCAACCATTGGTGACCCAGATGCTGCCATTGCGGCTGCCCCAGGAGCGCCCTTCCTCGCAGGGGCTGCCAGACAACTGACGGACCAGCTGCGCGCCGCGCCAGCCGGTGTTGCAGACCCGTTCGCGGTTGCTCTGGCTTTCGCAGCGGATCACCCCGTTCTGCGCAGAGGCGGACGGGGCGGGCAGGGCAAGGGTGCCCAGCGCACCCAGGCTGAGGGTCACGGCCAGGCTGGCCAGGGACAGCGGTTTCATGTCGGCATCCCATACGGTGGCAGGTGCCCGACTATAGGGAGGGGGACGATCAAGCCGGTGTGACTGGCCGGATTTGCCCCAGCCGGGGCCTCGGCCGCAGAATACGAGGCTTTCCGGCCCCCATCCGGTGCCGGCGTTCTCCAGCGGAGCTTCCCCCCATGCGTACCCACTTCTGCGGCCTGGTCGACGAGACCCTGATTGGCCAGACTGTCACCCTCGCCGGCTGGACCGACGTGGCCCGTAACCAGGGCGGCGTCTGCTTCATCGATCTCCGCGATCATGAAGGCATCGTGCAGGTGACGGTGGAGGTCGACAATGCCGAAGTGTTCGCGGTGGCCGCGTCGTTGGGCTACGAGGATGTGCTGCAGGTGGAAGGCGTCGTGCGTGCCCGCCACGCGGTGAACGACAAGATGCGCACCGGCAAGGTGGAAGTGATCGCCACCGCCATCACCGTGCTGAACAAGGCTGCGCCGCTGCCGTTCCACGCCCACGAGAACCCGGGCGAGGAAACCCGCCTGAAGTACCGCTACCTGGACCTGCGCCGCCCGGAAATGCAGCGCATGCAGCGCACCCGCATCAAGCTGGTGCAGGCGCTGCGCCGCCACCTGGACGAAAAGGGCTTCCAGGACATCGAAACCCCGATCCTGACCAAGGCCACCCCGGAAGGCGCACGCGACTTCCTGGTGCCGGCGCGCATGCACCCAGGCGAGTTCTACGCACTGCCGCAGAGCCCGCAGCTGTTCAAGCAGATCCTGATGGTGGCCGGCTTCGACCGCTACTACCAGATCGCGCGCTGCTTCCGCGACGAGGCCCTGCGTGCCGATCGCCAGCTGGAGTTCACCCAGCTGGACATGGAATTCGCCTTCGTCCGCGAGCGCGACGTGCAGGATTTCGTCGAGGACATGATCCGCGCCATCTTCAAGGAAGTGGTGGACGTGCAGCTGGACGCCAGCTTCCCGCGCATGACCTGGGCCGAGGCCATGCGCCGCTACGGCTCGGACAAGCCGGACCTGCGCATCGCGCTGGAGCTGGTGGACGTGGCCGAACTGGTCAAGGACAGCGAGTTCCCGGTGTTCACCGGCCCGGCCAATGATGCCGAGGGCCGCGTTGCCGCGCTGCGCATCCCGGGCGGTGCGTCGCTGTCGCGCAAGCAGATCGACGAATACGCCGCGCATGCCGCCAAGTACGGCGCCAAGGGCCTGGCCTACATCAAGATCGCCGACAACGGCGAAATCAGCTCGCCGATCCAGAAGTTCTTCAGCGAAGCGTCGTTCGCCGCGCTGGTCGCCCACGTCGGCGCCGGCAACGGCGATATCGTGTTCTTCGGTGCCGGCGGCTACAACAAGGTCTCCGACTTCATGGGCGCGCTGCGCCTGAAGGCCGGCAAGGACTTCGGCATGGTCGCCGACGGCTGGGCGCCGCTGTGGGTCACCGACTTCCCGATGTTCGAGTGGGACGAGGAAGAACAGCGCTACGTCGCCCTGCATCACCCCTTCACCGCACCGGCCGTGGACGACATCGCCGACCTGCGCGCCAATGCCCGTACCGCCGTTTCGCGCGGCTACGACATGGTGCTCAACGGCAATGAGATCGGTGGCGGTTCGATCCGTATCCACCGTCCGGACATGCAGAGCGCGGTGTTCGAGCTGCTGGGCATCGGTGCCGAAGAAGCCCGTGCCAAGTTCGGCTTCCTGCTCGACGCGCTGAACTACGGCGCGCCGCCGCACGGCGGCATCGCCTTCGGCATCGACCGCATCGCCGCGCTGATGGCCGGCACCGAGTCGATCCGCGACGTCATCCCGTTCCCGAAGACCACTGGTGCACAGGATCTGATGACCGACGCGCCGTCGCCGATCGTCGACGCGCAGCTGGCCGAAGTGCACATCCAGGTTCGCCCCAAGACCAACTGATCAGGAGATCCAGGCAATGACCGAGTTTGCGTTTTCGCTGGAGTGGGAAAAGCTGGGCAATGAAGGCTCCGAGGCCAACCTGGTCACCGAGCGTGCACGCGTGTTCGGCGGTTGGCTGGTCCGCGTCGGTACCAACCCGGCCGCGATGGCCCTGACCTTCGTCGCCGACGGCGAAGGCCGTTGGGATGGAGAAGACTTCGGCGTCGAAGATTACGAGGACGACGAAGAGGAAGAGTACGACGAGGACGAGGAAGGCGAAGAAGACGAGGACGAAGAGGAATACGAGGAAGAGGACGAGGAAGACGAAGAAGCGGAATCGTCGGAAAAGGCTTGACCGCCCCTTCGCGCTGACGTCAACTTGCTGCATGTATTCCATCCGCCGCGCCACCGTGGACGACGCGCCGACCCTGTCGGCGCTGGCCGCCCGCACGTTCACCGAAACCTTCGGCCATCTGTATCCGCCGCAGGACCTGCAGGCCTTCCTTGAGGAGGCCTACACGGTCGAGCGCCAGCGCGTGATCCTGGCCCACCCGGATTACGCGGTGTGGCTGCTGGAGCTGGACGGGGAGGCGGTCGGCCATGCCGCTGCCGGCCCCTGTGGCCTGCCGCACCCGGACGTGAAGCCCGGTGACGGCGAACTCAAGCGCCTGTACCTGATCAAGACGCAGCAAAGCTGCGGCTGGGGCAGCCGCCTGCTGGAAACCGCGCTGGCCTGGCTGGAACACGAGGGCCCGCGCACCCTGTGGTTGGGCGTGTGGTCGGAGAACTTCGGCGCACAGCGCTTCTATGCCCGCTACGGGTTCGAGAAGGCCGGCGAATACCTGTTCCCGGTGGGCGACACGAACGATCTCGAATTCATCCTGCGCCGCGCACCGCGCGCGGCCTGATGTTCACTGCCGCTTGCTGCGCGCGCGTGTTCAATCACCGTACGTTCCTGCCCCGCTGACCGCCAGGCTGTTTGCATGACTCCCCCCGTATTGCTGTTGCATGGCATCTGGAATGCCCGCGCCTGGGTCGGGCCGCTGGCCTGGCGCCTGCGCGCGCGCGGCTTCCAGGTGCACGCGTTTGGTTATTCCTCGGTGTTCGGTGGCCCGGACGTGGCCGTGCCGCAGCTGCTGGAGCGGCTGGCCGATGCCGGCCCACTGTCGCTGGTCGGCCACAGCCTGGGCGGACTGCTGGCGCTGGAAGCGCTGCGGCGCAATCCGCAGCTGCCGGTGCAGCGCGTGGTCTGCCTGGGCTCGCCGCTGCGCGGCAGTGGCACCGCGCGCTCGTTGTCCGATCATGGCTGGGGCCTGGCGCTGGGCCGCAGCAGCGAGCTGCTGCTGGATGGCCTGCCGGACTGGCAGGGCAAGGCCGAGGTTGGGCTGATCGCCGGCTCAGTGCCGCATGGGCTGGGCAGCCTGCTGGGCGCGATGGACGACGCCTCCGATGGCACCGTGGCCCTGGCCGAGACCCGCCTGCCGGGCCTGGCCGATCATTGCGTGGTGCGCACCAGCCACAGCGGCCTGGTCGTGTCGCCGGATGCCGCGCGGCAGACCGCGCATTTCCTGCGCCACGGCCAGTTTGACCACAGCCGCGACGCCGCCGCCGCGTAATCTGGTAGGGGCGACCGCCTTGGCTCGGTGGGTGCGGACCGTCCTGCCTTGGTGGGTGCGAACCGTTGGTTCGCACGCTCTTCGCCGGGCCATGCGCGACGGCATCTCCGCCCTAGACACGGTTGCCGCCCCCGATCAGGTAGAATCCGCGCCTTGATCCTGAAGCAGCCAGACGGTAGCACCCATGGGTAGAGGCCCCTCCATCGAAGCCCGCAAGAACGCGTCCGACGCGAAGCGCGGCAAGATTTTCACCAAGATCATCCGCGAGATCGGCGTTGCCGCGCGCGGCGGTGGAGGCGACCCCAACAACAACCCGCGCCTGCGCGTGGCGATGGACAAGGGCCTGTCCGTGAACATGTCCAAGGACGTGATCGAACGCGCCATCAAGAAGGCCACCGGTGAACTGGAAGGCGTCGATTACGAGGAAATCCGCTACGAGGGCTACGCCCCGGGTGGCGTGGCCGTGATCGTCGACTGCCTGACCGACAACCGCGTGCGCACCGTGGCCGATGTCCGCCATGCGTTCAGCAAGTGCGGCGGCAACATGGGCACCGAAGGCTCGGTGGCCTTCATGTTCAAGCGCTTGGGCGTGCTCAGCTTCGCCCCGGGCGCCGACGAGGAAGCCATCACCGAGGCGGCCATCGAGGCCGGCGCCGATGACATCGTGGTCTATCCGGACGACGGCTCGATCGATGTGGTCACCAGTCCTGACGCGTTCAACGCGGTCAAGGATGCCATGACCGCTGCGGGCCATGTCGCCGACCATGCCGAGATCACCTTCCGCGCCGACAACGACATCAAGGTCGAAGGCGACGTCGCCCTGCAGGTCAAGAAGCTGCTGGACATGCTGGAAGACCTGGACGACGTGCAGGACGTGTACTCCAACGCCGAACTCGGCGCCGACGCCTACGCCTGAGCCGTCTTCGACGGCCTGGGCGCGGGCCGTTGAATGGTCACCGCGGACAGTCATGAGCCCATACGCCTGCCAGCGCATCCCGTTCCGCCCCGCCAGGAGTGCAGCATGACCCGCATCCTCGGCATCGACCCCGGTTCGCAGCGGACCGGGGTCGGCATCATTGATGTCGATGCCACCGGCCGCGTCAGCTACGTGCACCACCAGCCGCTGGTGCTGCTGGGCGCTGACGACTTCCCGCAGCGCATGAAGCTGCTGGTGCTGGGCCTGGCCGACCTGTGCCGCGAGTATGAGCCGCAGGAAGTGGCCATCGAACGCGTGTTCATGGCCCGCAACCCCGATTCGGCATTGAAGCTGGGCCAGGCCCGTGGCGCGGCGATCTCGGCGGTGGTGCTGCGCGACCTGCCGGTGCACGAATATGCTGCCAGCGAGATCAAGCTGGCGGTCGTCGGGCGCGGTGGCGCCGAAAAGCAACAGGTTCAACACATGGTCGGGCTCATGCTCAACCTGAAAATCAAGCTGCAGGCCGACGCGGCCGACGCGTTGGCGGTGGCGATCACCCATGCCCACGTAAGGGCGACGGCCAACCGCCTGGGGCTCAGTGCCCGCCAGGCATGGGGCCGCAAATGAGGAGCTGCACGCAATGATCGGTCGACTGCGCGGCATCGTCGCCTACAAGGCGCCGCCGTGGCTGGTGGTGGACGTGAACGGAGTGGGCTACGAACTGGAGGCGCCGATGAGCACCTTCTACGACCTGCCCGAGCTCGGCCGCGAGGTCACCCTGTATACCCACTACTCGCAGAAGGAAGACAGCGTCTCGCTGTACGGCTTCCTGCGCGAGGGCGAGCGGCGCCTGTTCCGCGACGTGCAGAAGGTCAGCGGCATCGGCGCGAAGATCGCGCTGGCCGTGCTGTCCGGCGTCACCGTCGAGGAGTTCGCGCGCATGGTCCAGGCCGGTGACATCACCGCGCTGACCCGCATTCCGGGCATCGGCAAGAAGACCGCCGAGCGCATGGTGCTGGAGCTGCGTGACCGCGCGGCCCAGTTCGGTGCCGGCGGCGCGCTGCCCACCGGCAGCGGCCCGGCCCCGGCCGATCCGCTGTCCGACGCCACCGTGGCCCTGCAGCAGCTGGGCTACAAGCCGGCCGAAGCCGCGCGCATGGCCCGTGATGCCTTCAATGAAGGCGACGAAGTGGCCACCGTGATCCGCAAGGCGCTGCAGTCGGCGCTGCGTTGATCCGCCTTCCTTTCCTTCAACAAACCGCCTGAGCTTCGCCAGGAGTCCCATGTCCAGCAGTCAAACCCCGCACGCAGCCGCCCCCGGCGGCCATGGCCACGCCCCCTCCGCTGGAGGACTGGCGCTGGTCATCGGTGCGATCGGCGTGGTCTTCGGCGATATCGGTACCAGCCCGCTGTACACCCTGAAGGAGGCGTTCTCGCCGCACTACGGGCTCAACAGCGACCACGATACCGTGCTGGGCGTGCTGTCGCTGGCGTTCTGGGCGCTGAACCTGGTGGTGACGCTGAAGTACGTCACCATCATCATGCGCGCCGACAATGATGGCGAGGGCGGCATCATGGCGCTGATGGCGTTGACCCAGCGCACGCTGCGCAACGGCTCGCGCTCGGCTTATGTGGTGGGCATCCTCGGCATCTTCGGCGCCTCGCTGTTCTTCGGCGACGGCGTGATCACCCCGGCCATGTCCGTGCTCAGTGCGGTCGAAGGCCTGGAGGTGGCCGCGCCCGGACTGCATGTCTTCATCGTGCCGGTCACCCTGGTGGTGCTGCTGGCAGTGTTCGCCGCGCAACGCTTCGGTACCGAGAAGATCGGCAAGGCGTTCGGCCCGATCATGGCGATCTGGTTCGTATCGCTGGCGGCGATCGGCATCTACAACATTGTCGATGCGCCCGAGGTGCTGAAGGCCTTCAACCCGTGGTGGGGCATCCGCTTCTTCATGGAGCACGGCTGGCACGGCATCTTCATTCTCGGTGCAGTGGTGCTGGCGGTGACCGGCGGCGAAGCGCTGTATGCGGACATGGGCCACTTCGGCCTGCGCCCGATCCGCCACGCCTGGTACTTCTTCGTGCTGCCGTGCCTGGTGCTGAACTACCTGGGGCAGGGCGCACTGGTGCTCAACCACCCCGAGGCCCTGAAGAACCCGTTCTTCGAGGCGGTGCCCTCGTGGGCGCTGTACCCGATGATCATCCTGGCCACCATGGCGGCGGTGATCGCCTCGCAGTCGGTCATCACCGGCGCGTTCTCGGTCTCGCGCCAGGCCATGCAGCTGGGCTACATCCCGCGCATGCGCATCAAGCACACCTCGCACGACACCATCGGCCAGATCTACATCCCGGGCATCAACTGGGGCATCGCGGTGATGGTGTTCGGCCTGGTGCTGGCGTTCCGCAGCTCGTCCAACCTGGCCGTGGCCTACGGCATCTCGGTGTCGGCCACGATGCTGATCGACACCCTGCTGCTGGCCGTGGTGGCACGTTCGCTGTGGCCGAAGTCGCGTGGCTGGCTGCTGCCGCTGTGCGTGGTGTTCTTCATCATCGACCTCGGCTTCGTCATCGCCAACGGCGCCAAGCTGCTGCAGGGCGCCTGGTTCCCGGTGGTGCTGGGCATCTTCCTGTTCACCATGATGCGCACCTGGCGGCGTGGCCGCGAGCTGCTGCGTGATGAGATCCGCAAGGACGGCATCCGCCTGGACACCTTCCTGCCGGGCCTGATGCTGGCACCGCCGGTACGCGTACCGGGCACCGCGGTGTTCCTCACCGCCGACCCGACCGTGGCCCCGCACGCGCTGATGCACAACCTCAAGCACAACAAGGTGCTGCACGAGCGCAACGTGTTCCTGCACGTGGAAACCCTGCCCATTCCCTATGCGATGGAAGGGCAGCGGCTGAAGATCGAGTCGGTGGGCGACGAGTTCTACCGGGTCTATGTGCGCTTCGGTTTCATGGAAACCCCGGACGTACCGCTGGCGCTGATGCGCTCGTGTGACCACGGTGGCATCTACTTCGACCCGATGGACACCACCTTCTTCGCCAGCCGCGAAACCATTGTGGCCACCGCCAACCGCGGCATGCCGATCTGGCGCGACAAGCTGTTCGCGCTGATGCATCGGAATGCCGCGCCCGCGACCGGCTTCTTCCGGATTCCGGGCAACCGCCTGGTCGAACTCGGCGCGCAGGTGGAGATTTAATCTCCGCCTGCGCTACGCCCCACACGCATTCCACCTCATCCCCCGCCTATCGGCGCGCCCCCTTGAAACGCAGGCGCCGTTGGCGCCGGCGTTCCGCGCATTCCACCTTATCCCCCCGCCTATCGGCGCGCCCCCTTGAACAACAAGGGGGCTCCGCTTGCGGAGGCACCGCGCGCCAGAAGCTGAGCCAACTCTCCCCCTCTGTTCCATCCACGCATGGCGTGGATCTGCCGTGTCGACCAAGGTCGACACCCACAAGAGCAGGCACAGGCCACGCCATCCAGACAGATCGCAGGAAACTGTCGAAGGCGGGGTGGGTCCGGTTGCGGGGGCGTGAGCCGCATGGATGCGGCGACCGAGCTTACATGGACGTACTTGCAGCGTCCCCCGCAACCGGACCCACCCCGCCATCCCCCAGGAAGCCAGCTTTGGCTGTTGCTCCGGCAGTTGCTGTTGCAGTTGCCTCTGCGGGCGCCGGGCGCAGCCCGCCCGAAACCCGCACTTTTGCCGCATAATCAGCACATGACCGACGACCGCATCATCGGCGCCGGCGCCACCCGCGAGGATGACGCCGCCGACGCCAGCATCCGCCCCAAGCGCCTTGCCGACTACCTCGGCCAGGTGCCGGTGCGCGAGCAGATGGAAATCTACATCCAGGCGGCCAAGGGGCGTGGCGACGCGCTCGACCACGTACTGATCTTCGGGCCGCCGGGCCTGGGCAAGACCACCCTCAGCCATGTCATTGCCAACGAACTGGGCGTGGCCCTGCGCGTGACCTCCGGCCCGGTGATCGAAAAGGCCGGCGACCTGGCTGCGCTGCTGACCAACCTGCAGCCGCACGACGTGCTGTTCATCGACGAGATCCATCGCCTGTCGCCGGTGGTCGAGGAAGTGCTGTACCCGGCGATGGAAGATTTCCAGATCGACATCATGATCGGCGAGGGCCCCGCCGCCCGCTCGATCAAGATCGACCTGCCGCCGTTCACCCTGATCGGCGCCACCACCCGCGCCGGCCTGCTGACCGCGCCGCTGCGCGACCGCTTCGGCATCGTCCAGCGCCTGGAGTTCTACAGCGTCGAGGAACTGACCCGTATCGTGCGCCGCTCCGCCAGCATCCTCGGCATCGACTGCACCGCCGATGGGGCAGGGGAGATCGCGCGCCGCGCGCGTGGTACCCCGCGTATCGCCAACCGCCTGCTCCGACGCGTGCGCGACTATGCGCAGGTCAAGGCCGGTGGCCACATCGACGAGCCCGTGGCCCAGGCCGCGATGAAGATGCTCAAGGTCGACCCGGAAGGCTTCGACGAGCTTGACCGGCGCCTGCTGAAAACGATGGTGGACTACTTCGACGGAGGCCCGGTCGGCATCGAATCGCTGGCCGCGGCGCTGTCCGAAGAGCGTGGCACCCTGGAAGACGTGGTCGAGCCGTACCTGATCCAGCAGGGCTTCCTGGTGCGTACCGCGCGTGGCCGCATGGCCACCCACAAGGCCTACCGGCACATGGGTCTGAAGCCGAAGAACCCGCCGCAGGACCTGTTCGCGGAGGTTCCCGATGTCGGTTGAGCCACTATTCAGTTGGCCGACACGCATTTACTGGGAAGATACCGACGCTGGCGGCGTGGTCTACCACGCCCGCTACGTGGCCTTCATGGAACGGGCCCGGACCGAATGGATGCGTTCGCTCGGCTACGGCCAGGAGCGCATGCGCGCCGAGCACGGGATGGTCTTCGCGGTGCGCTCGATGCAGATGGATTTCATCAGGCCGGCACGGCTGGATGACACCCTGCAGGTGAGCGCCCGTTTGGTCCAGCTGAAGAAGGCCAGCATGGTCTTCGACCAGCAGATCCTGCGCGACGGCGAATTGCTGCTGTCGGCCCAGGTCCGCATCGCCGCACTGGACGCGGCCAGTTTCCGCCCGCGTGGCATGGACGAGGCCGTCCTTGCCGTGCTGCAACCCCACCTCCACCCCGAATCCGAACACTGAGGAACAACGGATGATCGCAACGCTCCTGGCCCTGCAGGCCACGGTCACCGAGGCACTGCCGGCCGACGTCAGCAACGCCGCGACACAGACCCTTGCCCAGGCCACCACCGGCGGCGGCATCAACTACCTCGAACTGATGGCCAAGGCAAGCCTGCCGGTGAAGATCATCGTGCTGCTGCTGCTGGTCGGCTCGTTCGTCAGCTGGGTGATCATTTTCCGCAAGGCCCGCGTGTTCAAGCAGGCCACCCGCGAAGCCGACGAGTTCGAGAACCGCTTCTGGTCCGGCGCGGACCTGGGCAAGCTGTACAGCGCGGCCACCGACCGCAGCCGCAGCGTGACCGGCCTGGAAGCCATCTTCGAAGCAGGGTTCCGCGAATACACCCGCCTGCGTGACAAGCGCCGCCTGGATGGCCGCGCCCAGCTGGAAGGCGCGCAGCGTGCGATGCGCACCACCTATACCCGCGAAGTGGACCAGCTCGAGCGCAACCTGGAACTGCTGGCCAACATCGGTTCGACCGCGCCGTACGTGGGCCTGGTCGGCACCGTGTTCGGCATCATGGTGACCATGCACGACATGATCAGCAGTGGTGCGCAGGCTGGCATCGCCGCCGTCGCGCCGGGCATCTCCGAGGCACTGTTCGCTACCGCCATCGGCCTGTTCGTGGCGATCCCGGCGGTGTGGGCCTACAACCGCTTCACCACGCGCGTTGAGCGCATGTCGGTGCGGTTCGAGACCTTTGCCGAAGAGTTCAGCTCCATCCTGCAGCGCCAGAGCGCTGGCGACGAGTAAGCGCCTGACCCGGGAGTCCAAGCCATGTCCGCTGCCATCGGTCGCCGCAAGCGCCGCAAGCTGAAATCGGAAATCAACGTCGTTCCCTACATCGACGTCATGCTGGTGCTGCTGATCATCTTCATGGTCACCGCGCCGCTGCTCACCCTGAGCTTCGACGTCGACCTGCCGCAGTCCAACGCCAAGGCGCTGGAGAGCAAGCAGGACCCGGTGATCGTCTCGGTGCGGCAGGACGGCCAGCTCAGCCTGAAGCTGCCCGATGCCAAGGAACCGACCGCCGTGTCGGCCGAGGAACTGGAAGGCCGCCTGGCCGGCATCGCCGCCCAGGACAAGGGCGTGCGCGTGATCGTCGCCGCCGACCGTGCCGTGGCCTATGAAAAGGTCATCGCCGCGATGGATGTGATCAAGCGCGCCAAGGTAGACAAGGTAGGCCTGGCCACCGATGCACGCTGACGCCCTGCCACCCCCGCATCAGCGCGAACCCGGCTGGGGCCTGCCCCTGGCATTGGCGTTGCTGGTGCACCTGCTGGTCGCGCTGGTCTTCATCGTGGCCTGGTTCTGGTCGCCCGAGCGCAACACCGACGCCGCCGCCGGTGATCCGTCGGTCGAGGCCAGCCTGGCGCTGTCCGCGTCGGAGGCTTCCGCTGCGCGCCAGGCCCTGCGCCAGTCGGAAAAGCTGGAAGACCTGCCGCCGCCGGTGGCCGAGCCCATCCCGGTGCCGGAAGACACCATTCCGCCGCCGCAGCCGATCCCGGAACCGCGCCCGCAGGACGCGCCCACGCCGCAGCAGCAACAGGCGCAGGAGCGTGTCGCGCAGCCGGATACCAAGGACCAGGAAGCGGTGAGTGCGCTGGCCATCTCCCAGGAGAAGGCCAAGCAGGAACAGGAAGCCAAGCGCCGACAGGAACAGATCGACCTGACCGAACGCAAGCGCCAGGAAGAAGCCGAGCAGAAGCTGCGCCTGGCCAAGCAGCAGGAAGCGGACGAGAAGAAGAAGCAGGCCGAGCAGGAGCGCGTGGCCGCTGACAAGGCCGAGGCCGAGAAGCAGAAGAAGATCGCCGAGATCCGTGCCCGCCGCGAGCAGGCCGAGAAGGAAGCCAAGCTGGCCGAGCAGAAGCTGCGCCAGGTGGCCGCCGCGCGCAATGCCGCCGGCAGTGCCGCTGCCGGTTCCAGTGGTGCCTCGCAGCCGGCCGCCGGTGGCGGTGGCAACAGCGACGACCTTTCGGCCAAGTACGCAGCCGCCATCCAGGCCAAGGTGCTGTCGCAGTGGGTGCGCCCGGATACGGTGCCGTTGGGCCAGCGCTGCCAGATCACCATCACCCAGATTCCGGGTGGTACGGTGATGCAGGCCAAGGTCAGCCCGAACTGCCCGTACGACGAGGCCGGCAAGCGCTCGATCGAGGCCGCCGTGCTCAACGCGCAGCCGCTGCCGTACCGCGGCTTCGAGTCGGTGTTCGCACGCACGCTCAACTTCACCTTCACCGCCCAGGATCGCTGAGGCGGGCAGGGCAGGGTGGCTCTCCGCTGCCCGCGTCCACGGATGTCGCGCTTGCCTCTGGCAGGCCAGGTCTCGGCCGGGCAGGCTGTGGGCTGCTGTCGGACACCGCCCCGCAGGGCGGCGTGACGGGGCACATGGGCGCGATGTTAGCCACGACGTTAACGGTGCGTGAGAGGACGGGCTGGAACTGACCCGGAATTCACGTACCCTTGGTTCATGATTGCGAAGCGGTTCACTGCCGCTTTGTTATCCCTCGTTCCGGTTTCCCCCTATTGAGCGCTCCATGAAAAAGATGCCTCGCTGGCTTGCCGTGTTTGCGGCCCTGTTGCTGCCCTTTGCTGCCGTCGCGCAGCAGAAGGGGCTGGATATCGACATCATCGGCGGCAATGCTTCCGCGCTGCCGATCACCATCGTGCCGATGCCTTACCAGGGGTCGTCGGCTGCACCGCAGACCGACGTCGCCGGCGTGGTCCGTGCCGACCTGGAGCGTTCGGGCCAGTTCCGTACGCTGCCCGAAGCGCAGATCGTCGAGAAGCCGGTGCGCGGCGGCGACATCCAGTTCGCCACCTGGCGCGCGCTGAAGCAGAACTACATCGTGGTCGGCCGCGTGCTCGACGCCGGTGCCGGCGCCTACCGCGTCGAGTACGAACTGTTCGACGTACCCAAGGGCGAGCGCCTGCTGGGCCTGGCGATGACCGCCCGTGGCAACGCCATGCGCGACGTTGCCCACCAGATGGCCGACGCCATCTACGAAAAGATCACCGGTGTGCGCGGCGCCTTCTGGACCCGCATCGCCTACGTGACCGCCAGCGGCAAGGGCGACGCCATGCGCTACGCGCTGATGGTGGCCGACTCCGATGGCTTCAATCCGCAGACCATCGTGCGTTCGGCCGAGCCGCTGCTGTCGCCGTCGTGGAGCCCGGATGGCAGCAAGCTGGCCTACGTCAGCTTCGAGCGTGGCAATTCGGCCATCTACATCCAGAACATCGGTACCGGCGCGCGTGAGCTCGTCACCAGCTTCCGCGGCATCAACAGCGCCCCGGCGTTCTCGCCGGACGGCCGCAAGCTGGCCCTGACCCTGTCGCGTTCGGGCAACCCGGAAATCTACGTGATGGACCTGGGCAGCAAGCAGCTGACCCAGCTGACCAACCACTTCGCCATCGATACCGAGCCGACCTGGGCGCCGGACGGTAGCGCGGTGTACTTCACCTCCGACCGCGGCGGCCGTCCGCAGGTCTACAAGGTCGGCGCGGGCGGCGGCAGCGCCGAGCGCGTGACCTTCCAGGGCAACTACAATGCCAAGCCCTCGGTGTCCTACGACGGCAAGAAGATCGCCGTCGCCCAGGGCTCGGGCAACAGCTACAAGATCGCGATGATGGACAGCTCGCTGGGTTCGCCGCGCTGGAGCACGCTGTCCCCGGGCTCGCTGGATGAATCGCCGAGCTTTGCGCCCAACGCGAGCATGGTGTTGTACGCCGCCCGCGAAGGTGGCCGTGGTGTGTTGTATGCCGTCTCGGCCGATGCGCGGGTTCGCCAGCGCCTGGTCCTGGCCGATGGTGATGTGCGCGAGCCGGCATGGTCCCCATACCGTACCCAGCGCTAAAAGAGTGTTAATATTTTCGTTGTCTTGAACCCCTCATCGGCCTAGGAGCCACAAAGGTATCGCCATGAACAAGTCCACCCGCGTTCTGCTTGTTTCCCTGCTGTCTGTGGCCGTCCTGGCCGGTTGCTCGAAGAAGGTGAAGGAAGAGCCGGCAGCCCCGGTCGACACCGGCACCTCGACCACCACCCCGACCGGTCCGTCGACCTCGGGCCTGTACGGCCCGGGCGACCTGGATACCGACGCTTGCCTGCGCCAGCGCGTTGTCTACTTCGACCTGGACAAGGAAGACGTGAAGCCGGAATTCCAGGCCATCATGGCGTGCCACGCCAAGTACCTGCGTGACCGTCCGTCCTCGCGCATCACCCTGCAGGGTCACACCGACGAGCGCGGTTCGCGCGCGTACAACCAGGCCCTGGGTGAGCGTCGTGGCAACGGCGTCAACTCGGCCCTGCAGGCCAACGGTGGCTCGGCTTCGCAGCTGACCGTCGTTTCCTACGGTGAAGAGCGTCCGGTCTGCACCGAGTCGAACGAGTCCTGCTGGTCGCAGAACCGTCGCGTCGAAATCGTCTACACCGCGCAGTAATCCATGCGCATTGGCATCAAACTGATGCTGGTCGTTGCGGCAGCCCTCGTGGCTGCCGCACCGGCGCATGCACAGCGACAGAGCCTGGCTGACCGTGTCGGCGCGCTCGAGCAGCAGATGTACAACAACAGTGCCAACCAGGACCTGTTGAACCAGATCAACCAGCTGCGGCAGCAGGTCACCAGCCTGCAGGCCTCGATCGAGCAGTTGCAGCACGACAACGCCCAGCTCAAGCAGTCCGCCCAGGACCAGTACCTGGATCTGGACAGCCGCCTGAACCGGTTGGAAGGGGGCAATGCGGCCCCGGCCCTGCCGCCCGTTCCGGCGAGCGCGCCGAAGGCCGCACCGGCCCCGGCAAAACCCGCAGCGGCGGCCACTTCCGAGCGGCCGCCTTCCGTCCATGGTGATGCCGGCAGCCTTGCCGCCACCGGCGACGAGCGCACCTCCTACAACGTCGCCTTCGACTCGCTGAAGGCCGGCAAGTACGATGATTCGGCGCAGCTTTTCCTGAGCTTCCTGCAGCTGTATCCGAACGGCGTCTACGCGCCGAACGCGCTGTACTGGTTGGGCGAGAGCTACTACGCCACCCGCAATTTCCCGATGGCCGAGACCCAGTTCCGTGAACTGCTCGCGCGCTATCCGACCCACGACAAGGCCGCTGGCGGCCTGCTCAAGGTTGGCCTCTCGCAGTATGGCGAGGGCAAGGTCGACCAGGCCCAGCAGACGCTGGAGAGCGTCGTGGCGCAGTACCCGGGCTCGGACGCCGCGCGCACCGCCCAGGATCGGCTGCAGTCCATCCGCCTCGGCAAGCAGATCCGTTGATCCGCTGACCGGGCGTACAATGCGTACCCTGGCGCCGGGCTGATTTCCGGCAGCCTCCTGTAGAGCCGAGCCCATGCTCGGCTGCTTTCGTTTCCGGCGCCGATAAATCGGTCGCCCGTCCCATGAAGAATTGTTTGCCATGACCGCCGTTACCCCGTCCAACGCCGTCGCCACCCCCAGCGACATCGTGCAGTCGCCGCTGCCGCGCCTGAAGATCACCGAGATCTTCACCTCGCTGCAGGGCGAAGCCGATACCGCCGGCTGGCCGACCGTGTTCGTGCGCCTGACCGGCTGCCCGCTGCGCTGCCAGTACTGCGATACGGCCTATGCCTTCCATGGCGGCACCTGGTGGGACATCGACGACATCGTGGCCGAGGTGTTGGCCCAGGGCGTGCGCCACGTCTGCGTGACCGGCGGCGAGCCGCTGGCGCAGAAACGCTGCCTGGTGCTGCTGCAGAAGCTGTGCGACGCCGGCATGGACGTCTCGCTGGAAACCTCCGGCGCGCTGGACGTCAGCGCGGTGGACCCGCGTGTATCGCGCGTGGTCGACATCAAGACCCCGGGGTCGGCCGAAGCGGCGCGCAACCGCTGGGAAAACCTGCCGCTGCTGACCGCACGCGACCAGATCAAGTTCGTCATCTGCAGCCGCGGGGACTACGACTGGGCCAAGGCTCTGGTCGCCGAGCACGAGCTGGTGAAGCGCTGCACCGTGTTCTTCTCGCCCAGCAAGGGCGAGATCACCGCGCGGCAGCTGGCCGACTGGATCGTCGAAGACCGCCTGCCGGTGCGCTTCCAGATGCAGTTGCATAAAATCCTGTGGAACGACGAGCCGGGCCGATGAGCCCGCGCGGCGTTCCCTGATGTAGCTCCGGCGCGGGACAGCGTGCTGGCTTTCCCCTCCCAACCGGATGTTTTACCCATGAAGAAGGCAGTCGTGCTTCTCTCCGGCGGCATGGATTCAGCCGCCGTCATCGCCATGGCCCAGGAACAGGGCTTCGCCGTGCATGCCCTGAGCGTGCGCTACGGCCAGCGCCATACCTCCGAACTGGATGCTGCCGCCCGCGTGGCCAAGGCCCAGGGCGTGGTCGCGCACAAGATCGTGGACGTGGACCTGCGCAGCATCGGCGGCTCGGCACTGACCGACGACATCGACGTGCCCGAGGCCGGCGGTGCCGGCATTCCGGTCACCTACGTACCGGCGCGCAACACCATCATGCTGTCGCTGGCCCTCGGCTGGGCCGAAGTGCTCGGTGCCAACGACATCTTCTGCGGCGTCAACGCCGTGGATTATTCCGGCTATCCGGACTGCCGCCCCGAGTTCGTGGCCGCGTTCCAAGCGCTGGCCAACCTGGCCACCAAGTCAGGCGTGGAAGGTGCGGGCATCAAGGTACACGCGCCGCTGCAGTTCCTCAGCAAGGGCCAGATCGTCAGCGAAGGCGTGCGCCTGGGCGTGGACTTCGGCCTGACCGTGTCCTGCTACAACGCCGACGCCAACGGCGCCGCCTGCGGCCACTGTGATGCCTGCCGCCTGCGCGCGCAGGGCTTCGCCGAAGCCGGCGTGCCGGACCCGACGCTGTACGCCTGATCGCCTCTGGTAGTGCCGGCCGCTGGCCGGCTTCCCTGATGGGTGTGAATTCCCAGATGGTGGGTGCGAACTGCTCCTCGGTGGGTGCGAACCTTGGTTCGCACTCCCCGACCCGCCGGGTAGGTCTGACTCTGGTGGGTGCGAACCGTTGGTTCGCACTCCCTGACCCGCCAGGCATGGCCCGGCGCTACCGCTGCCGCAGCCACCCCGACGCTTCAATAAACATCCGCACCGCCTTCGGATCGGCATAGTCCAGCTCGATCATCCGCGCGACACCGGCTTTCTCGTCGGCTTGCTGGCGCATGTACTCCTGCGCGATGCGGTAGCCGGCGTAGTACCCCACATCACCCACCCCGAACGGATTACGGGCGCTGTTGTACAGCCAGTTGTCCAGATCCCCGCCGTCCATTTCAGCGACGAAACGCGTGCGGATTTCCGCTTCGTGCGCGGGCCCGTAGCTGTACAGCGGCAACGCCGGCCGACGCCCGCTCAGCCGTTCGGCCACATACTCCGCCACGCCTTCGCGCACCGCGTACTGCGCCAGGCTGCCGGTAGTCTCGCGCTGCTGGGTATGCACGTACTCGTGCAGGTTGTTCTGCGCGTTGTTCGCCCCCGGACGGCTGTCATAGAAGATCCGCAGGCGATCGCGCATTTTCGCCGGCAACTCGCTCACGTCCACGCGCTCATCGCCCAGCGCCATCTCCGCACCGATCAGTACCTTGTCACCCAGCGTGGTCCCGCCAGTACGCAGCACGCCCACGGCATAGGTGATGGTGGCCGGGCGCAGGGCGGGGTAGAACGTGCGGAAGGCGGCCAGGTCCCGTTCCAGTGTGGCGCTGGCCTGCTGCGCGTTGGCGGTCAATGGGCGTACCGACGTCCAGAAGCGCGGCCACGCACGCATGGCCTCGGCGTATTCGCGGGCGGTGTAGTTACGGACCTGCATCAGCGCATGCAGACCGGGGCTGCCTGGATCGATGTAGCGCTCCTGCACCAGTGCGACCTGGCGTTCAACGTCGGGCTCGGCGCGCACAGCGTCATAGGTGGCCCAGAAGCGGCCGATGTCGTCGGTGACGACCTGGGATGGGGCGGCCAGTGCCGTACAGGGCAGCAACAGGGCGGCAATGAGGCAGAAGGGCAGGCGCATCCGTGGCTCCGGGCAGGAATCACAGCTGGGATGCGCGTGAGGCCCATAAGGTTTAAGCGGGCTCACCAGATCGGGTAGTGCCGGCCGCTGGCCGGCAACCTCGACGCACCAGGGTTTCACTCGGCCCGGTAAAGTAGGGTAGAATGCCCACCCCGCCGAAAGGCTGGGGCAGTGCAATGGGCCGTTAGCTCAGTCGGTAGAGCAGAAGACTTTTAATCTTTTGGTCGAAGGTTCGAATCCTTCACGGCCCACCAGTGAAATCAATGACTTAAAGGCGCCCGAGTGGCGCTTTTTTCGTCAGCTCCGTAATTGACTCCAGAATTCTCGCCTGCCATCGGCGCCGTGACGAGACTCTCTAATCAGGCCCAGAAGCCCTTAGCTGCCTCGATAGGCACTGCTGATCTGCGCGTGAAATCTTTCTATGTATTTGATTTTTAAGGGGAATTTCATCTTCCTCGGTGCGTGGTATGCTCCATTCAACAAGGAACGTAGTCTTAGGGGGCGACCAATGAACGGATTGAAATGGCTGAACGTACGTGCCATTCCTTTTCCATAACTCGTGAGTTATATTGAATGTCCTGGACGATCAATGTAACGACCGATGCGAAGGAGTTCTTGGATGGACTCACTGCCGACGAAAAGGTGGAAGTGTTCGCAACTATCAAGCTGCTCAGGGAGGTGGGGCCGGCATTGCGTCGTCCCACCTCAGGAACTCTGCGTGACAGTGAACTGTCCAACCTGAAAGAGCTCCGCATCCGTTTTGAGCGTAAACAGTTCCGCATCATCTATGCGTTCGACTCTGAACAGAATGCAATTCTGCTCGTCGGTGGTGACAAGGTCCCACTTGGCGAGAAGCTCTGGTACCCCAAATACATTGCCAGGGCGAAGAAGCTCTACGAGGCGCATGAAGCCGAGATTGAGTTGAGGCGCCGACAAGCTACTCACAGTCCTCGTGGGAAGGTGGCCAAACGTGGAAAGAAGCAGGGGAAGTAAAATGGCAACGTTGAATTTTGAAGAAATCCTGGCCGCGCAGCCGCTCGCTGTTCAGCGTTCAATTGACGCTCGTTTCCATGAGCTAGTCTCTGCTTATCCGCTTGCTGACTTGCGCTGTGCCGCTGAGTTGACTCAGGGTGATGTGGCGACTCGGATGCAGATCAGTCAAGCCGCAGTGTCCAAGATGGAAGCTCGAGACGATGTCCTGCTTTCAACTCTTTTTCGCTTCGTGGAAGCGATCGGCGGAAAGCCACGCTTTTGTATTGAGCTAGCAGATCGTGAGTTCGAAGTCTGCCATTCCGAGCGTGGCGCATCTTCTGCGTTCCATCTACGGACACATCCGCGCGGTGCTTTTACTCCTGACGATATCTATGCCAACACTATGCATAGAGCCAGGGCTGGACGGGCTGCGAAAGTGTTCGGTGCATTGAATGGTGCATGGACTCACGGGCATGCAGCCTTACGTTCAGGCTGGATGAGTGCCGAGTCTTCATCCTCGGTCGCGGAGAACGATGTGTGCTATGCGTCGACTCCGGAACTTGGTCTCGCTGCATGAGAACTAGCCCATTACAGGTTGGAAAGGTCACTTACACGGATGTGAACATCCGTGCTACGCCTAATGTCGAAGCTGCCGCGATTGAGCGCGACCTGCCGATCGAGATCGAGGCCGCTGTGTTCTACTCGGCGAATGGGCAGCATTTCGCCACATTGACTGTGACCCAGAAGGATGAGCAATTCGCGTACACGATAGAGGTGTCTGCATTCGCTCCCTTCACTATTGATGTCGTTGGTTGTGCCGAGGCTTACAAGACTGCCTTTAATCCAGGTGTAGTCGGTGTAAACGTGGTCCGTGTGATCTACTCCTCAGTGAGGGACATGATCGCAGGCGTGACGGCGCGCGCGCCGTGGGAGATCGCGTGCATGCCCACCATGATCATTGAGCCTCGCGACATTAGCCTGAACTATGAGCAGGACGGCAGAGAGGAGATCCTTCGATCTCAGTTCGGAATGACGGACGAGAAGATAGATGAGCTGAATAAGGCAAGGGCAGCTCAGAAGGCTAGTGCCCAGAAGCCATCTGCTCAGAGGTCAAAGCGTAGGATGCCCTCAGTACCGGCTCAGTCCGAATAGTGGTACTGGGTGAGTTGAGCGTGAAATAAGGGCGGCCTTGGGCCGCCCTTTGTGTACTTGGTGTCCTATGGGAGAGCGACAATCCCATGCTCTAGAGATCTTTGATCGTTGAAGGCTTTACGCGTGGAACGCTCTTGTCGTAGACCTTCATCATCGCATCGGTGACGCCCAGCGCATCTTGGCGTTCAGCGCGGTTGCCGGCCGTGTCGGTACCGCCCTTTCGCTTGAGGTCGTGGAGGCTGAAGCGCTCCTCGACCGAGATGACCCCGGCGCTGATCGCTAGTTGGATGAAGCGCTGCCAGGTGCTGTCCAGGCTCGTCTTCTGCAGCGGCTCGCCGTGTTCTGCGAGGAAAAGGAAGCGCAGGTCGGCGCGAAGCTGCACGGGCAGCCCGTGGTGCTTGATGATGCCGTCGCGGCGCGCAATGGCAGCATCCCAGGCGCTACGCAGTCGCGGCGTCCATTCCACCAGATTATCCCGGCTGCGCTTCCGTCGATTGGTGTGCAAGCCCTCGGCCGTCCCTTGTGCTTCGGTCAGGGTGAGGGTCTCAATGCCACGCAACCGACAGAGGTAGCCCAGCTCCATGATCATCCATAGATACTGTGGCACCGAGCCCTCAGTTCTCGCTGGTCGCTGGCTGCGCTCCTGTGCGAAGTTAAGCAGCTTGATGTATGCATCATCGGTGGGCAGTCGCTGCCGCTTGCGCTCCTTCGCCTGTTCCAGGCCCTGCGCGGGGTTGTGGTTCACGATGCCCCGATTCAATGCCCAGCGGAAAACGAGCCGTGAGTAGCGCAGCACCTTGTTTGCTTTCGTGGGTGTGCCTGCCGATTCAATCCGATCAATAAGGCGCTGGAAATTGTGATTCCGCAGTTTGTTGACTTGGAGCTTGCCGAACGGCACGCCCAGGTTCGTGGGGTAGCCCACTAGGACATTACGCGCCGACTCGTAGTCCGTACGCGTGCCAGCCGCGAGCCCCTTGAACTTGGCACTGTCGTGGTACTGAGTGCAGACCCATTCCACAGTTCCGGTGCCTTCTGCTGACTCCATGAGGCCATGCAGTTCGGAGAGCTTGGCTTCGGGACCCGCGACCGTTCGGCGAGTTTTCCGGGGCCCATCGATGCCAGTCGTGGCTTCGAAGATGTACCAGCGGCCACGGCCCGTCGAATCCCAGTAAACGCCCTTGGGGATCTTCGTCTGGTCGATGTGTGGCGGGATGGATGGATTGTGTTTTCGCGGTCGAGGTGCCATCAGATTACGTCAGTCCCATATGCATCGTTCGACGCCTGCTGCAGTCCGAGAGCGGCGTTCATTGCTGCTGCGGTGGTCCAGATGCCCCCCTTACCGTCGTACTTGTAGCGAATCCCTTCCCTGCGGGCCCATGCCTCTACCGTGGCAAGGCGTGGGCGTTCGCCCGGCCGGCAAAGCTCCTGTAGATCCTGGAATTGGAGCACTTCTCCAATCATGCAAACAGGTCCAGCTGGGCCGGCAGTGCCGGCGGCGGAGCAGCGACGGCCAAGGGCGTGGGTTGTATGCGGATCAGGCACTCTCCCTCGCCACGCATCTGCCAGGGTCTGCCGGCGATGGGCACAAGGTCGTGGTAGCCACCACCACCGCCCACACGGTCCTTGATCTTCACCTGGTAGTAGTCCCTGCCGCCGAACTGCGTGTGGTGCCCGGGATGCGGCCGAACGGAGACGACCGTGAAAACGGGAAGCAGACGGTTCCAGTCGCTGGCCCGGACTTCATCGTCGTAGTGCCAGGATCCATCCAGATTGCGGTCCATCGAGATAACCTGGTCGCCCACCTCGAAAGGCTTCAGGCTCTCGACATTGCCGTGCGCAGACTTGTGGATCGGGGGGAAGAAGTCGCGAATGGCGAAGAAGAGCCCGCGGCCGTTCGCGTCGGTGAACTCGGAAATGGGGAAGTAGGCAACGGCGATGCCTCCCTCACGCACGAGGTAGAAGGCAGTGCCGCACGGGGTCGGCCCGGCCGTCTCGTGCTTCCGCAGCGACTGGCGGGACCAGCCGCTTTCCAGCAGCTCGAGAACGACACGCTCTGCGAGATCCATACCGATCTCCAGGTGCATCACGCGATCGCGCTGTGCGTCAGCCATGAGCGCACCTCCGCCAGCACCAGCGCAGGCCTGCGCGGCTGATCGCCCACAGGGTGGCGATGCCGGCCGCAAACCCGGCCAGGGCGAACACGTGGACCATTGCAGCGGTGAGCAGCCGGTCAGCCATTGGTGGAATACCTCACGGCTGCCTGCTTTTGTATGCTGGGATCAAGGAGAGATGAAAAAGGGAGCACTGGATGCCAGCGAGTGGGAGTTGGCACGAGGACTGGGTCTTCGCAATCAGGGGCAGGACGGTGACGGCCAGGGTTTCGGTGGAGAGTCCAGGCCGTGGTGAGATCGTGGCGGTTCACGTGGTGTACGGCCCGAGTCTCAACGGTCTGGCGATTCCGGTGGTATCGCAGCAGGATGCGAAGGAGAAGACGGAGATTCTGCTCTGCGATCTGATGGGAAGAGACTGGTGTTGAGCTGAGCAGCTGGTCAGCCATGGGCGTGGTCACGCAGCGCTCCTTTCGCAAAGGCCGAGGTCAGAGGTACAGCCGCCGCCGCCCTGGGCTTGGAAGAACAGATCAAACTGGCGACCGCCTCGGCTGGTGCGGCTCCATTCGACCAACGTGTCGATCCGCGAGTAGGTGCCAGGGCGCTCCACGTCGGTGGGGTCGGTGACGGCCGGGAAGAACGTGGCGCTGCGGCGCTTGTTCGCCGAGGCGACGATTTCTTCCCACTGTCGGATGCGCTCGATGTGATCGGGGAACAGGTCCGCGATGTTCCGCAGCTCGCCCTTGCGGCAGTTGATGCAGGGCATGCAGCCGACGCGGCCCATGCCCAGGGCATAGAGCGGGTTGGGCTCAAGGCCGTGGCGGCGGTGTTGGTCCCATACCTGCTGAACCGTCCAATCGAAGATTGGCCGCCACACGTAGCAGCCGGATTCATGCCGATTGAAGCGCGGCTGCTTGGCACGGTTAGCGGATTCCTCCGCTCGGATGCCCAGCCACTGCAGCACAGGCCCGGCCTTCAGCATCGGCCCAACCACCTGGGTGGTGATCGGGATCGTCTTCAGTTCCTCGGTGCAGAACTGCGCCATCCTGGAAGGGAATCGCCCCTTGCTGATGCAGAGATCCAAGAAGGGGTTGCCTGTGGGCTCATGCAGCGCAGCGGCCTGCCGGACGATCTCATCAGGGATGCCTTCGCGCGGCCAGCGTTCAAGGATGAACGCGCGGTGCTGAGCCAGCTGCCGGGTGAAGTCCGCACGGACAGTTTCGACCTCGGGGCCGCCGGTCTTGTGCGCCAGCTCGGCGACGTAGTCGTAGACGCGCTTATCCTCGTTACCGGTGTCTGCGAACACGGCGCGGAAAGGCCGGCCCAGTTCGATAGCACGCAGGTACACCGCCGTGCTGTCCTTGCCGCCGGAGACATTCACCAGGTGCTGGATGCGGTCAGCCATTGCCCACCGCCTGGCCGTCGATCTTGGACGGCACCTCCTCCATGACAGCGATCCCCTCGCGGTAGATACGCACGTCGTTGTTGTAGTCGTGCTCGCCCTTTGTCTCAATCTCGCGGGTTCCAGGTGCGCCAGGATCGGCGGGCAGGTGCGAGCGCCACTGCTCAATCCGTCGCCGCAACAGTGCACGCACCGCGTCCAGGTCCACGGCCTGCGCGGGCTGCTGCGCGGGCGGGGCGGCGATGGTCGGGCACGGACCCTCATGGCCCGCTGCCAGAGTGCACGCCCAGCCGTTTGGCGGCAGCGCGCAGCGCTCGACCGGCAGGATCGACCATGCGTCCTCGTTCTCCGCTGCCAGTGCTTCGGCATCGGCGCGGCGAACCAGCCACAGCGCGGCGGACCTGTCTGCGGTCCACTCGGGGCCAACTTGCCCCCATGCCATGTATTTCTCGCCACTGCCGTTGGAGATCACAAATCCGCCGCTGCACACCGGCTCCCCCACCGGCTGGCGGGCAGCAATATCAAGTAGCGCAGCAACCATTTCCGGTTGGCTACCACTCAGGCCCAGCTGATTATTTCGAAGCAGGTTTGCGACGGAACTCGTGATTTCTGCGTCGTAATCGGCCTGAGACTTGACCTCCTGCGAAACCAAAACCATCGGCTGACCGTCTTCACCAACCGGCTGGCGGGCGGCGAGGGCGGCTTTTAGTGCGGCCTCAATGCACGTATGGTCTACGTCGACAGCATCTTCAGCAGTGTCATAGTAGGCACGGCACGCTGCATCAACCATTTCATCGCTGACCGATTCCCCCTGACCACCCGGGGAGGGCTGGGCGGAGAGGGCGGCTTGCCATGCTTCCCATGTCCGCTGAGCGTAGTCGCTGTGATAGCGCATCTGGCCGACCCACCAGCCCTTCTCGAGTGACCAGAATTTCCCCGCCCACGCCTCAAACCGCTCCCGCTCGGCCTGATCCCCCAGCCTCACCCTCCCACCGGGCTGCACGTCCGCCAGGGTTGTCTTCTCTTTGCTCATGCCTGCAGGTCCTTGCTGGGGTTGGGAAGGCGCGCCTGACGCAGCGATTCCCAAGTGAGGGGATAGGGGCCGCGCTTCACCCGCGCGTCGGCAGTGGTCATCGACACGCCCAGTTCGTCGGCGATCTGGCGCATCGTGTAGCGCTTGTTCTCAATCACGCGGGCGTAAAGCGCGGCCTTTGCTCTGCCAGCCTTGACGCGGTAGCGGTGGTGCCGCTCGCTCAGCGTGGGGTCCATTAGGGTGTGTCCGATCCGGAGGGGGCAGCTGTCGGCGTTGTCATTGCGGCGATTGCCAGTGGCCGCACAAACCATGCACCTGGGCCATCTTCTGTATCTCCCAACCACACCAGGCGCCAATCGGCGCCGGGGCCAGTGGGCTGCCACGCCCGCATCTCGTCCCAGTAGCGATGGTCACCGGCCTCCACCGCTTCCTCTGAGAACTCGCCCTCAACCACGACCAGGTCGAAGCCCTGCGCAAGGAACAGTGGGCGCAGCGATAGCTCGCGCCCATCAGCCCACATGGGCACGTCCGGATGGCACAGAATCTCGCCGTCGGCATTGCGCGGGGGAAGTCGGCTAGGGTGGTACATGCCGCGCCACGGGTCCGCCGGATCGACCACAGTGCGTGTCTGATTCCTGACCAACTCCAGCAGCTCGGTCGCCTGCGCCAGCCGGGCCCGGGTGGCGTCGCAGAGCGGCGTGTCGCCGTCCTGCATGCTGCTGCGCAGAGTCGCCACATAGGCGGTGACGGCGGCTTCGAACACGCGCAGGTCCTGCAGGCGAGGCAGGCGATGATGCAGATCACGCAGCGCGGTCTGGGCCTGTGTGAGCGTGATGACCTTTGCCTGGTTCGGCAGCCACACAGCCTCGACCGCGATCGCGCTGATCGTGTCGAACGCGTTGCGCAGGACGGGGCAGTTCGTGGGGAGTGTGGTGAGGGTCGCGGTCATCGGCGGGCCTGCTTGAATTGGGTGTCGGTGTTTACGAACGCGCCTGCGAGCGGGTGCGGTGTGGACGCCTGCTCGGCGCCAGCGGAGCGAAGGGGGAAGGGCGGGGCATGGCGATAGCGGCGGTTGGGGTCCGATGCGAACTTGCCGCCTTCGATGCGGATCACCTGGTACTCCGGGAACGCCTCATCCGGCAGCGCTTCGCGTGCCTCTTCCATCAGCGCGACAAAGCGTGCCTGCCACTCGATCGGCATCGACTGCAGGGTGCGTCGCGGCACCACGTGATAGGCGGCGCGGCTGACGCCGAATGCGTGCCATGCCGGGCCGTCGGAATAGCTGCTGCCGGGCCGGCCGGGTTCGGTAACGCTCGCTGCGTGCGAATCGCTGCTCATGGGTACCTCAGTCAATGTCATGGGCTGCCATGCGCTCTGCATAGCTGCCGTGGTTGGCTGCGTGTCGGCTCATCAGCGGGCGAAGCAGCGTGTGCCCCAGCACTTCGATGTGCCCGCCGGCTGCGAGGAATGCGTCCAGGTCGTCGGCCAACTGCTGCCGGTCGAATTCCCGGTGTCGGATCGTAGTCGCCGCGTCACTGACGCCTGTAATCGGCTCCACTGCGCAGGTCGGCTGCACTCGAGCAGGAGCCGCGCGCAGCGGGGCGATCGCATGTTGCGTGTGGCCGGACAGGCGCCAGATCCCTCGTACGCCCGAGCGGTGGCAGATGGCCTGGCCGCTGCGCGCCAGCCCCTTTAGCGTGTAGCCGATGGCCTGGTGGGTGCCGTTGATGCGGCCAGCGGTCTTGATCTGCTCGACCGTGGCGCCTTGCGGGAACATGGACAGGACCCTGCGCACTTCGGCAGCGCGGCCGGTCTGCTGTGGACGGGCGCTCATGCGCGGGCCCCGGCAATCAGTTCGCGCATGGCCCAGCCGTGGTGCATTACCTTGGATGAGCTGTCGGCGACAGCATCGGGGTTCTCGGTCAGGACCAGTGTGTTATCCAGCGGGTAGCTGCTGTGCCCATCCCAGTCTTCAATCACGGCCTGCAGGCCGAAGTGTTCGCGCAGCTCCTGCGCGTTGGCGTTTTTTCCGCACAGATGCGGCCCATAGATCACAACAGAACGGCTCATGCCTGGATTCCTCGCGTGCGGCGCGTAGCGCGGTTGATGGGGGAGGTCGACCGAACCCGCACGCCCTGGCGGTCGAGCCAGCGATGCGCGGCCTGTGCGGCCAGTCGGTTGAGGGAAAACGTGACGCCGCCGAGGGTGAGCGAGTGGTGCGATACCCCCACGCTCCGGCTGGCGCTGGCGGCGACCTTCAGGAGCGACTCGCGCGGCGCGGCGGTGTAAAGACCGGCCCATAGCCAGCCCTGGCACACCATCAAGACGAGTGACTCGCCCTGATGGCCGGTGGCGAATTGCTGCTCCACTGGCAGCACGGTGTGCACGCTCATGCGGTCAGCGCCAGGTCGCGGGCTTTGGCGATCTCGGCCTCGGCGGCGGCGATGCCGATGGCGGTCAAGGTCGCCTTGCGCGGCAGCTGCGGATCGTCGTACCTGATCAGCACGCGCTCATCCAGCCAGTTCATGACGCGGCGCGTGAACAGCTTCTCGGGGCGGTTGCGAGGTGCAAAGCCGTTCGCGGTGCGGTGTAGGGTGTGGTCGAATGCGCCATGCGCTGCGAGCAACGCGGCTTTTTCCTTCGGCTTCAGTGGAGCGGCCATGGGCAGTTCTCCTGGTCAGGCAGCGATGGGCGTGGAAGGGGACTGGGCGGCGATCTCGTTCAGGACCTCGCCGCGATGGCGGGCAAGCAGGGAGATCGGGATGCGCAGGTGGGCAAGGCTCGCGTCGGTCCAGCGCAGCTCGGCCAACGCGGCTCTCTCCTTCGGTACTGGTCGGGTCGCCAGGCCACAGCGATGGCATTCGATGTGCAGCAGCGGCGGGCAGGGGGCGCCCAGGCGATGGCCGGTCGGTGCGCCTTCGGTCACGACGATTTGCGGTCGGTGGCCGGGCGCGCACAGAGGCACTGAGTCGGGCAGCGGGCGAGCGGTCTGGCGCATGATCAGCCCCTCACCGAAGTGCTGAGCGCCCAACGCGCCTTGGCTGCATCGCGGTCCGTGTGCGCCTGGTGGATCTCCGCGATACGGAGCGGCACGACAACCGCAGCCACCAGCGCAACCGCTGCCCAAGCGAGGCGGAGGCGCCGGCTCATGCGGCACCGCCTTGGACGCGGGCGACGGCTCGCTGGCAACGAGGGCACGTCACCGGCTGCGATTCGCACACCGTCCAGCCGACCGAGCGGCGACCAGGCTGTGCGCCGCACATTGCTTTGCCTGCGAATCCAGAGCTGCGGCGCACTTCGGCTGCGGAGACCGCGTGCAGATTTCTGCCTTGCCCGCGCTCCAAACCGTTTGTGCACCTGCCGGCGAGTTTCGCCGCAACAACATCGAGAGGAGCGCTCATGCCCGCACCTCGGCTGACATGTCGCGCGAGCAGGCTTCCAGCCGGAGGCTGGCGACGCCCATGCGCCGGGAGCGGCGCAACTGATTGCGGTTGTGTTCGCCCTTGCTACGGACCCACAGGGTCCGAGCGGTGCTGTGATCGCGTGCTGCCACTGCCCGCAGGGCCTTCACGGCCAACAGGGGCAGCGGGCTCGGGGTTGGATCGGCGTAGCGATGAGACATGGCGCGCTCCTGTTCGAAGGAGGGCGCCGGCGGGTCAGTAGCCGAGGGGGCGGCTATCGCCGGTCAGGGGAGGGGCCGGCGAGTGGCGACCCGCCGGTCGCCCGCCAGCTGCAAAGCTGGCAGGACGGACTCTACAAACAAACTTGCGTGATCGTCAACAAGAAAACTTGCGCAATCGGGCGATCACCTCGTAAACCCTGACCTTCGGCCTTCTTGGGTCAAAGCTGAATGGGTCAACGGGTGCTAACCTCCGGGCCTTCTATGGAGGGAGGGGAGGTGTATGGAAGTGTTCTTCAGCACGCTGGGTGCGCTGGGTGTGTGGCTCGTGGCGCTGGCCGTGCTTGCTTTGGCCGTCATGGGGCTGCTTATGCCCTTGGCCGTGTTCGGCATCAAACCTCTTTTGCGGGTGCTCATTGAGGAGCAGCGCAGGAACAACCGTTTGCTCGCGAGGCAGGTGCTGCGGGATCAGGGTATTGAGCCGGAGGACGTGGCAGGAGTAGCCACGTCCAGAGATGATGGTGAGCCGCAGACGCTGCAGGACTTCATTCGCGAGCGTGACGGGCACAAGCCGTAAGGGAACCAATCAAGGGTGTGGCAAAACTGCGGCCATGTTCTTGATGAGCCCTGTTTGTTCGAGGGGGAAGCCCTCCATGATGGCTTCCCTTGCTTCTTCCATTTCGCACAGCAAGGCGCGCAGCTCTGCCGTTGATAGGTCGCTAAGACGCTGCCTCAGAACCAGGTGCTGGTCGACAAGCCACGCAAGCTGGAACGCGTCGCAAAGCATGCGAATTCGTCGAATATATGCCAAGGCGGTAGCGTCGCTTGGCTCATGTGCGTGGCACTGGCGCAGGCATCTTGCGTCGGGCGGCCGTGCTTGCTGCCGGACCTTGTTAGCGAGTGCCTGCGCGAGAGCTTCCAGTGCTGCCGCTTCCTTCATGATCAACCCCCTTTGAAATCTGGCGCTTCCGCAGGTGCGCGGTAAAGTCGACCACGTTGTCCGGCGTGACTGTCTTCTCCTGGCGGGCGGTCAGGTAGCTGTGAGCCAAGATGACAATCGAGGCGTCGCTGGCATCCTCTGGATCGAACGGCGATCCAAGAGCGAGACAGGCCAGGCGGACAAGTTGGTACGACGCGGCAAGCGTAGGGGCGTCGAGTTGCACGGTTTGAGACTGCGCAGCTCGGGGTGTTGAGAGCGCATTCAGTGGCTCATCCTTGTGCCAGCCAAGGAACTGCTCGACTGACATGCCGAACGCGCGTGCAAGCTCCACCATGTACCTGGGGCGGCGTGTCGGGGTATCTAGTAGCTGCTGGATGTGCTGGTACTTCACGTTGGGTGCGCCCGCAGCGCGGACACGGGCTGCCAGAGCCTCAACGCCAAGCCCGTGGACCTCCATCAGGCCCCGTGTGATTTCACCGATCAACATGCAAGCAATCTTGCACTGTTGATTCGCAAGAAAGATTGCGCTAGTTTATCGCAAGAATTCTTGTGAACGGGCATTTCATGACCCCTCTGCAACGGGCTATCGCGATCTGTGGGACCCAGAGTGAGCTGGCGCGGCGTGTGACCGGCAAGCCTGCGACTGGCTACGTCTATCACTGGCGAAAGAACGGTGTGACCGAGGAGGTGGCGATCGCCATCGAGAGGGCGGTCGCCTCGGCGATGGCCGAGAACCAGGATGCCGCAAAGCGGGCCGCCACCCTCGGGGGCAGAGTAACCGCCGACGAGCTGATACCGGGCGTGCGCTGGGAGCGTGATGCTGGTGGCACCATCGTCGGGTACTTCAAGCGCGTCAGCGGATCGCTGGGGGTAGCCAGTGCCAGCCCGTGACCCAGCGCTAATCGTCTCCATAGCTCGCTACGGCTGGGTGCGCGGCCACCAGCGCTACCGGCTTTTCCGCATCCGGCAGCAGATCCGCAAGAGCGGGGTGGTGATGATCCTCCTGGCCATGATTGCCGCTCTTGCGCTGGGAGTGCACGGGCGCCCACAGGATCGCAACAACCCCGCCTACTCCGGTGCGAGCGTCAAAGGATCGGATGGTTTGAAAGCGCATGCGCTGAGGGAGCGTGATGATCTCCGGCATGGCAGCAATGTTGATCGACGCACTGCTCAGCGCGGAACGATGAAATGCTCGGTGTTTCAGGGGGAGGGCGCATGACCTGCCTTCGCTCTGATCTTCACTGGCGGGATGCTTTGAACAATGCGGTCTCGTGCGCGCCAGGTGGCGTGCAAGACGCGGCTGCACACATAAGCAAACGCCGTGGTAAGTCCATCAGCACTGAGACGCTTCGGAAGAAGCTGCGAGGAATCGAGGGCGAGTCCGTCTCCATGGAGATGGCCGAGATCCTAACCGAGTACCTGCAGCGATTCGTAGGGACCCAGGCAATGGCTACCGACTGGGTCTGCTCACTGGCAGCTCAGTTCGGCCTGATGGTCGACTATGTGCCCGCACCACCTCTCGGTGGTTGGCCGGACGAGTTGGCCGCAATCCAAGCGAAGCTGCTGGAACTGCACAAACTGACGGGGCAATTGGCAGGCGCCGGTATTGATGCGCTCGCCGATCGACGCCTGACCGTCCCCGAAGCTGATCGTATCCAAGACCTCTCCCGGGAAGTCCGCACCCTCTGTTTCCGACTGGAGCGGAACGCATGCCGCGCTGCCGGCCTGCAAGGAACTGAGGACTGACGTGGCGATTCATCACGCCCCTCGATCTAAGTATCGATGGCGTGGTCCAGCCAGCGCTTCCGCGCGGCAAGCAATGGAGCTTGCAGCACTCGCGTTGACTGATGCGGTGCCAGGCTTGGTGGGCGACGAAGCATTGGCGGAGCGCGAGCGCATCCGCCGGCGACAAGAGCAGCAAGACAACCGGCAGCACTGCCTGCCTTTGGGGAACCCAGATGTATCAAGCAAGCATTGAATCGGCCCCATCCCCCCGGGTGGCTTGTGAAAGGCCGCATGCTGCCCACTCTACTGAATCCGCCCTGGAATCGAGAGCGATTCTCGATACCAGCGATGGGTCCTTCCTGGGCACTTCGGACGCGGGTAATCAGACGCGCATTTCCTGGGTAGATAGCGGCTCGGGAAACTACTGAATGTCTGAAAACTATGGCGATGTGCTGCAGCAGCTGCAGTCTGCCGGCCTGCTGGTCACCGAACTGGACACCACCGGGCGCATGGTCCGGTGCCGCGTCGAAGGTTCACGCGAGCGCCGGGGCTGGTACGCGCTCCACGAACTGAACACCTCGGCCGGCGAAGTGCTGGTCGTCGGCACCTACGGCGTCTGGCACGGCAACGAAAACGGCGCGACCAAGGTCGATCTGCGTAAGCGCGACAAGACCTTCTCCGATGAACAGCGCGAAGCGCTGCGCAACCGCCTGGCCGAGGATCGTCGCAAGGCGGAGTCCGCCCGGCAGACCCAAGCGAAGCGTGCGGCCGAGCGGGCGTCGTCCGCCTGGGCCAACGCGAATGCAGTCGGCGATGCTGACTACCTGGTCAGCAAGGGCGTGCAGGGCTTCGGCCTGCGCTATGGCACCACGGGTGCCGCACTTGTCCCGCTGCTGGACGTCAACGGCCAAGTGCATGGCCTGCAGGTACTGCGCAGCGCCAAGCTGGCGGCCGCAGGGCGCAAGCCGGCCAAGGAATACTGGCCGGCAGGCATGGTCAAGAAGGGTCACTTCCACCTGATCGGCGGAAGCCCGCAGTGGATCTTGCTGGTGGCCGAGGGCTATGCCACTGCGGCCACGCTGCACATGGCGACGGGGTACCCGGTTGCCGTGGCTTTCGATGCTGGCAACATGCTGGCCGTCGCATCGGCCTTGGCGAAGCGCTATCGCAGCATCAAGATGCTGCTGTGCGCCGACGACGACGTACTGCAGAAGTGCAGGCACTGCAGGAGTCGCCTGGTGCTGGCCGACCATCCGCAGTTCTGCCCATCGTGCGCGCAGCCGCATGGCGCGTCGAATGCCGGCCTGCTCGGTGCAGAGGCCGCTGCGCTAGACGTGGGCGGCGCGGTGCTGCACCCGGTCTTCGCCGACGAGACGGCCAGGCGTGATCGCTTCATCGACAACGGCCGTAAGGTCAGCGACTTCAACGATCTGCACGCACAAGAGGGCCTGCATGTCGTGCGGGCGCAGGTCGAAGCCCGTCTCACGGAGCTTTCATGGCGGGTGCCTGCAGAAAAACGCGCGCCTTCCATCACCAACGACGGGGGCGAGGGGAATGATCGCTTGGCCCCCATCCATTCGCTAACCGAGCTGCTCGAGCGCTTCGCGCTTGTCTATGGGCAAGGCGGCACGGTGTTCGACCACAAAGAACACATGCTGGTTGCCCTGGGCGACATGCGCGATGCCTGCGCGCGTAAGGAACTGCATCGGGCATGGATGGAGCACTCGGATCGGTCCATCGTACGTGTGCGGGAAGTGGACTTTGACCCGTCGTGCGAGAAACCTGGGGTGACCTGCAATCTCTTCGCCGGGTGGCCGACCGTACCGCAGGAGGGCAACTGCGATCGGCTGTTGCAGCTGCTCTGGCACATGTGCGGAAACGAGGCCAACCAGAAGGCGCTGTACGACTGGGTGGTCAAGTGGCTTGCGTACCCGCTGCAGCATCCTGGCGCCAAGATGAAATCGACCATCGTCATTCATGGTCCGCAGGGTACCGGTAAGAACATGTTCTTCGATGAGTACATGAAGCTCTACGGTGACTACGGTCGCGTGCTTGACCAGGCGGCGCTGGAAGACAAGTTCAATGACTGGGCAAGCCGTAAGCTGTTCCTGCTGGCCGATGAGGTGGTTGCACGCACCGAGGTGTACCACCTCAAGAACAAACTCAAGGCGCTGATCACTGGCGACCGCATCCGCATCAACCCGAAGAACATCCAGGCCTACGAGGAGGACAACCACGCGAACCTGGTGTTCCTCTCCAACGAGGCGATGCCTGTCGTGCTGGAGGAGGATGACCGGCGCCACGCAGTGATCTGGACGCCGGACAAGCTCAGTCAAGAGTTCTACGCCGAGGTGCTGGCCGAAATCCGCAATGGCGCCACGGCTGCGCTGCACCACTACTTGTTGCAGGTGGATCTGACCGGCTTCACCAATGGCACCAACCCGCCGATGACCCAGGCGAAAGAGGAGCTGATTGGCCTGAGCCAGGATAGCCCGCAGCGATTCCTGGACGAGCTCTACGGCGATGACATCCCGGGGTTAAAGCCCATGCCAGCGCTGTCGAAAGAGTGGTACGAGGTCTACAAGGCCTGGTGCGCGCGTGAGGGCTTGCCGCGCCCGGCACCTTCGCCAAAGTTCATCAATGCGCTGGTGCGCAAGCGCCAGATCATCCACCCGGACAGAGCGCGGAAGCGCTACCAGATCGAGCAGAGCGTGAACGGGCCTCACGGCTTCCTGATGCTCGGCAACTGCACCGTGCCAGACGGCAAGACAGAGGCGGCATGGCTGGGTGATCAGGTCGTGTCGTTCCGTCGCATGTTCTCCGACTACAAGGGGCGCGCGTGATCCCTATGGCCATCAATGTGCGGTGTGTGCGGGATGTGCGGGCAGATGTGCGGGCACTGAATTGCTGTGAATCGCTTGCAGCAGTATGCGCGTGCGGGACGTGCGGGCATCGGCCTACATGGGCGTGCGCGGGCGCGAACGGGTATCCAACTGCCACATCAGGATGCGCCTCGCGTGCGTATGTAGGTGGCCGCACATCCCGCACACGCCGCACACGCCTTGTGTCACAGCAATCTGGCGTTCGTCGTGTCCCGCACACGCCGCCGCACAGCCCGCACATGCTCGTGCGCGCGCAATTTTCCGTTTTAGCGGTCTTCGAAGGAAATGGAGTAGGGGGTAGCAATGGCTGAGGATGACGTGACGATCACTGGGAAAGAGCTGGCCTCCCTGATCGGCTGCAAGCCGTCCTACGTGGTCGAGCTCAGGAAGAAGGGAAGGGTGGTGGTGGGTGCTGGCGGGAAGGGATTCCTGAAGAACGCCTCCCTGGAGCTCTACGCTCGCACCGCTGATCCGGTCTATGCCGGCGTAGCCCAGCGCCACGCAGATGAGCGTGGCAGCTCGCTGGTGGGGAGCATGGAGGGTGCAAATGCCCTCGACGCCGACATCGACGACGATGAAGAGGACGGTGACGACGACGATGCCAGGCCACCGCGCCCCGGCCGCCCACAAACACCGGATTCCGCGCGCAAGGCCAAGGCGCTGGCTGACAAGGCCGAGACCGACGCGCACATGGCCCACATCGCGCTGCAGAAGGAGCTGGGGCTGCTGCTGCCCCGCGCAGACGTGGAGGCTTTCCTCGCTGAGCATGCAACGACGTTCCGGGGTGCGATGGAACGTCTGGCCGACACGCTGGCGCCACAGCTCGCGGCAACGCTGGATGAGGCCGGTTGCCGGCGCCTGGTCTGGGATGAGGTGAGCCATGCCTTGGAGGAGCTGAGCCAGGGCTTCCGAACGCTGGCGGCCAAGGCGGCGGAGGCTGCGGAATGATGGAGGCACAGAGCTGCCTGGCGTCGGTGCTGGCGCGCTCGCTGCAGCCGCGGCGGCCGATGAGCGTGTCTCAGTGGTGCGATGAGCACATGCGGTTGTCCACCAAGAGCGGCAGCAAGCCTGGCCGGTGGGTGACGGATCGGAATCCGCCGCTGCGGGAGCCGATGGACAACATGTCCGCCCGCAGCCCGGTACATGACCAGGTCTGCATGTTCCCGATCCAGTTCGGCAAGAGCCAGCTGGCGACTAATGCCATGGCCTACTGGATGGACTATGCGCCAGGCCCGATGATGTACGCGCTACCGGGTGAGGTGTCCATGAACAAGTGGATCGCCCAGAAACTCAACCCGATGATCGAGGTGTGCGCAGCGGTCAAGAAGGCACTGACCAGCACTGCCAGCCGCGACAGCGCCAACCAGCGCACGTTCAAGGACTTCGCAGGCGGCCAGCTGTTCGTGGAGCACATGGGTAGCCCGCAGCGCCTGAAGTCATCGACGGTGAAGTACCTGCAGGTGGATGAGATCGATGAGGCGCCGCAGCAGCTCTCCACGGGCGACGATCCTGTGAAGATGCTGGACGGCCGCACGTCGTCCTTCCCGACGACCTACAAGCGGCAGTACATCAGCACGCCTGGCATCGCCGGGCTCAGCCGCATTGCCAAGCTGTACGACAAGAGCGATCAGCGCCGGTATCACGTGCCGTGCCCCCACTGCGGCCATTTTCAGGCGCTGCAGTGGAGTGGCCTGGTGTGGTCGCCCGACAAGAGCCACGCATGGTATGCGTGCTGCGAGTGCGGCGTCGCCATCGAGGAACACTTCAAGACCGAGATGATCGCCAACGGGCGCTGGGTCCCGGCCAATCCTGACTCGCCCATTCGCGGCTACACCATCAACTGCCTCTACTACCAGTTCGGCCTGGGGCCGCGCTGGTTGGACCTGGTGAAGGAATGGCTGGAGGCGCAGGGCGATCCAGCTTCCCTAAAGACCTTCGTCAATGATCGCCTGGCCGAGACGTGGGAAGACCCTGCAATGCGGGCAGTGAAGCACAACGTCATCAAAGATCGTGCCGAGCCCTATGCGCTTCGCTCGGCTCCGCAAGGTGTGCTGGCTATCACCGTAGGTGTCGATACGCAGGACAACCGTCTTGCTGTTCACGTCGTCGGCTGGGGACGGGGTATGACCGCATGGACGTTGGACTATGTGGAGCTGCAGGGCGATCCAGCCGAGGAAGCGGTGTGGGTAGCCCTGACGGATTTGCTCAACCGCGCAATCGAGCGCGAAGATGGCGCGCTGCTCCGGCCGATGGCAGTGGCCATCGACGCTGGTGGCCACCGCACCGAGGCCGTCAAGAACTACGTCCGTCAGCGGCGCATCACCCGACCAATGTGCATCTTTGGTGCTGTACCCAACAACGCTCCCGTGCTGTCCAAGGGCAAGCTGGCTGACGTCACCTGGAAGGGCAAGACTGACAAGCGCGGCATCACCATCAACCACGTGGGTACCGTTGCGGCCAAGCACTACCTCTACAGCCGCCTCTCGGCTGATGCAGAGCGCAAGCCCGAGAATCGGATGGTCCACCTCAGCGACCAGTTGCCGGAAGAGTTCTTCCCGGGCCTGGTGTCTGAGGTCTACAACCCTGTGAAGAATCGCTTTGAGAAGAAAGTGACTAGAAATGAGCCTTTGGACACATGGGTCTATGCCTACGCTGCGACCCATCACCCAGAGGTTCGAATCAACCGCTTCACGCGTGCGGATTGGGATTTGCTGGAACAGAGGCTCGCCGGCCCTTCTAGCGTGAACGTTCCACGCGAAACGCCCCCCGAAGTGACTGACGACGCCGCGCGTGCCGATTCCCGTGAAACATCGAGCTTGCCTCGCCGGCAACGTCCCGCGCAGCCTCGCAGCACGGGGAGGCAGTGGTGAGCAGGAACACGGTCCGAAACAAGGTACGAATCAGTGAGCTGACGGAGGAGCTCGCGGTCGGCGCCGCGCTGCGCCTGCGATGTGACAGCGACGATATACGCAGCGTAGTGGAGGCCGTGGTGGCCTACCTTGTCGAGGAGTACCCAGCACAAGACCTGTACATCCCTGCCAGCATGCAGATCAGTGCCTACCCTGTGGATGAGATCCGAAAAGGGATGCAGGAACAGGAGTCTGTACGGTCGCTGTGCAGGAGGTTCAGGATTGACAGACGGACGCTGTACCGCTTGCTTGATGAGCCTTGCGCCAATGAGTAGGGGGTGCGGGTGAGTTCCCCGAGACTCACCCGCACTTGATCAGGAAACTGGCATCCATGATTTCGCGGATGCCTCACTGATGAGCTGGACCAAAGACGATGTGCAGAGGCTGAAGGCCGCCATCGCCAGCGGTCAGTTGTCCGTTCGGCATGGTGATCGTCAGATCACGTATCAGTCCGTCGAAGCCATGTTGACGGCATTGGACCGCATGGAAGCTGAGGTTGCCGTCACGACGGCTGGCCGACGGAAGTCGGCCACACGCCGCTACCGCTTCACGACGCTGAGGGGCTTCTGACATGGCGGCCTCGCTGCTGGACAGGGTCATCGGCGCCATTTCTCCGCAGGCAGCCCTGAAGCGTCACCGCGCCAGGGCAACGCTGGATGCGGTGCGTGCCTACGAGGGCGCCTCGCGCACTGACGGTTGGCGTGTTCGTAGGGCGGGGGCCAGCGCGAACACCGATCACCTGGCAGACGCCCGCGAGCTGCGCAACCGCGCTCGGGCGCTGGTGCAGAACGTTCCGTACTGCGCGCGGTCCCTCCAGGTGCTGGTGAGCGCAACGATCGGGACCGGCATTACTCCCAAGGCCGAAGGCCCAAACGCTTCCGCGCTGGACATCCTGTGGGGCCGCTGGGCTGATGTGGCGGACGCTGATGGAAAGTCGGACATCTACGGCCTCATGGCTACCGCGTATCGCGCGATGGAGCAGGACGGTGAGGTCATGATTCGCCGCCGCACCAGGCGTCAGTCGGACGGTCTGGCAGTCCCGCTGCAGCTTCAGGTACTGGAGATCGACTGGCTGGACGGGAACAAGAACGGGTCTGCGTCGGGCGGTGGTCAGATCATCAACGGCATTGAGTACGACGCGATCGGTCGGATTCGCGGCTACTGGTTGTTCGGAGCGCATCCCGGTGAGGCTGTGCGTGGCTCTGTACGCTTGAGCAGTTCGTTGGTGCCGGCATCCGACATCATCCACCTCTACAACCCCGTCCGCCCCGGGCAGGGACGCGGCATTACGCGCTTCGCCCCGGTGATCGCGCGAGTGCGCGACCTGATGCTGTACGAAGACGCCGAGCTGGCGCGGAAGAATCTGGAAGCGCGGCTTGGTGTGATCGTTAGTGGCGACATCGACTCGATGTCCAACGCGGACGATGACGGCCCTTCGCAGCTCGGCTCAGATCGCGACCAGGTCACCGACCTTGGGCCACTGCCCAGCGGTGGCGTCACCCACATCACTGGTGCAACAGCCTTCCAGACTGTCGAGCCAAAGCCGGCAGGGGGCTACGTCGAATATTGCAAGTTTAACGCGCACATCATTACTGCCGGCATCGGTGTCCCGTACGAGTCGGCCACCGGTGATATGCGTGAGGTGAACTTCTCCAGTGCCCGCATCCGGCAGATGGAGTTCCGTCGTGATTGCGAGCAGATGCAGTGGCTGGTGCTAGTCCCGCAGATGTGTAAGCCAATCTGGCGCTGGTTTGACGAAGCAGCTGCGCTTGGCGGTGGGGTGCGTTCCACGGGAAGCACTGCCGACTGGAGCACGCCCCGCTGGGACTACGTCAACCCCAAGCAGGACATCGAGTCGGAAATCGCAGCGATGGGCGCCGGTCTCAACTCACCCAGTGAAGCGCTGCGTCGGCGTGGCTACGACCCGGATGCGGTCTATGTCGAGATGGGCAAGGACTTCAAGCGGATGAAAGAGACCGGCGCCCTCGGTCTGATGACTTTCCTTCAATCCAGTGGCGCCCGGACCGGCCTGGTCGACGCCTCAACAACCAACGAGGAATGACCATGCCCCAGCCAATCCAGGCTTTGACGCAGGACGGTACGACACGCCTCATGCCCCCGCAGTTGCGTGAGGCCGAGTTGCAGCCGACCAGCTTCGATAGCGAGGCACGCACGATCGAACTCCAGTGGACCGCCGGTACCCGGGTGCGCCGCTATGACTGGTGGAACGACACGTACTACTGGGAGGAGCTGGTCGTTGATGAGGCTGCCTGCAACATGGAACGTCTGTCGTCTGGCGCTGCACCGGTCCTGGACAGCCATAACACCTGGGGCATCGGCTCACAGATGGGAGTGGTTGATCGCGCCTGGCTCTCCAATGGTGCAGGCCACGCCCTTATCCGTCTCTCCGGTCGCGAGGAGTTGGCCGGCGTAATCGCCGATATCGGTGCAGGAATCATTCGCAATATCTCGGTTGGTTACACCGTGCAGCGCTATGAGATCGAGCGCGCGGTCAACCCCGGTGATTTGCCGATCTACCGCGCAGTGGAGTGGACGCCGAGCGAGATCAGCTTCGTCACTGTGCCGGCCGACCCGGCAGCAGGTACCCGCAGCAATCAAACCGCACAGGGGACCCCCTGTGTATTCACCCGTAGCGCATCGTCGCAGGAGCACACCATGCCTCAGCCCGCCGCCCGCGCCGCCGAATCGGCGGTCCAGCAGGAACCCATCAACAACACCCCGGCTCCGGTAGCGCCGGCCGCAGCTCAGGCTCCGGAAGGTGACACGCGCGCAGCCGACATCGTGGAGCTGGCAACCCGCCACGGCCAGAGCGAGCATGCAGCTGGCTGGATTCGCGCTGGTCACTCGGTCGACCACGTGCGTGGCCTGATCTTGACCACGTTGGAGCAGCGCGACGCTGCTGCTGGCGGCAACATCAACCGCATCAGCGTCACCGAGGACGAGCAGGATCTGCAGCGCTCCGCTGTGACGCACGCGCTGCTGCACCGAGCCCAGGTTATCGATCCCGCAACCAAGCGGATCTTCGCGCTCACCGGTGACAATCCAGTGCGCGGCCTGACCCTGATGGACCTGGCTCGTCGTAGCCTGGAGCACTGCGGTGTACGCACCGATGGCATGGCGAAACTGGAGCTGGTCGGCCGCGCGTTCACGCAGAGCGGTAGTGACTTCCCGGTGCTGCTCGAAAGCACGATGCACAAGGCGCTGCAGGCGGCCTACGCGGTTGCGCCGGACACCTGGTCCCGCTGGTGCGTCACCGGCACCGTCAGTGATTTCCGCGAGCATTCGCGCTATCGCGTGGGCAGCATTGGCAACCTGGACAAGCTGACCGAGTCTGGCGAGTTCAAGAACAAGAAGATCCCGGACGGCGAGAAAGCAACGATCACCGCTGGCACTAAGGGCAACACCATCAACCTGACGCGTCAGGCGATCATCAACGACGACCTGGGTGCGTTCCTCGGCTTGGCGACCGCCTTCGGTCGGGCCGCAAAGCGGACCATTGAGGCCGACGCGTATGCGTTCCTCGCCAGCAATCCGAAGCTCGATTCCAACAAGACGCTGTTCCACGCCGACCACGGCAACATCCTGGCGGCAGCAGTGCCGAGCGTCGCCTCGGTCGACGCGATGCGCGTCCAACTGGCCCAGCAGAAGGACGTGGGCGGGAATGATGTGCTGGATCTGTCGCCGGCACTCTGGCTCGGTCCGACCAGGTACGGCAGTGCCGCGCGTGTCACCAACAAGGCCGAGTACGACCCTGACGCTGAGGGGAAGCTCCAGCGCCCGAACGCGGTGCAGGGTCTCTTCCGCGACATCGTCGACACCGCGCGCATCAAGGACGACAAGTGGTACCTGTTCGCCGATCCGAACGACTGCCCGGCCATCGAGGTCGCATTCCTCGATGGGATCACCGAGCCCTTCCTGGACTACGAGGAAGGATTCACCGTCGACGGTGTGCGCTGGAAGGCTCGCCTCGACTTCGGCATCGCTGCCCTCGACTATCGCGGCGTGCAGCGCTGCGGCTGATCCCCAACTGGAGCACTGAGACATGGCACAGAACTTCGTATCCGATGGGGACGTGATCCCCTGGACCAACACCACCGAACAGCAGGTTGCATCGGGTCAGGCGGTTGTCGTCGGTCATCAGCTGGGGGTTGCCCTGGTCAACATCGCGGTCGGTGCAACCGGTAGCGTGGCCCTGGGCGGCGTGTTCACGTTGCCGAAGGTGCAGACGGCAGTCTTCGAACAGGGTGAAAAACTCTTGTGGAGCGCAAGCGCCAAGGCATTCGACGGAAGCGCTGCGACAGCTGCTTCCGGCGACATCACTGGTGCGGCGTTTGCCTGGGCTGCCGGCTCCGCCGGTCAGGCGACGGCCGAGGTGCGGCTCTCGCCGGGCAACGCCACAAAGGCGTAACCGAACAGACCGGCACCGCTCAGAAATGCCAAGGAGGCGAGAGCGGTGCCGGTTCTTCCACAGCGACAACGGGGAATCGCATGGTCACCACCAGCACGCCGCGCGGCGTACGCAACAACAATCCTGGCAACATCGACCGTACCAGCACGCCGTGGCAAGGTGAGGATCGTTCCGTCGCCGCTATCGCCCGCGAGCAGCGCTTCTGCGTGTTCCTGACTCCGCAGGCCGGGTTCCGTGCTTTGGGGAAGACCCTTCTGACCTACCAGCGCAAGCACGGCCTGCGCACGGTGAAGGAGATCATCGGTCGCTGGGCCCCCCCTGTGGAGAACGACACCGGTGCCTACGTCCAGCAGGTTGCCACTGCAGTAGGTGTGTCGCCGTCCGAAGTCATTCGCCTGGACAATCCGGTGACATTGGGGCGCCTCGCGACCGCCATCGCAAAGCATGAGAACGGTGGCATGTACTGGAACAATGACGTGGTTGCGGCAGGCATCGCCGAGGCGCTCAAGTGATCGGGGGAGTCGAAGGAAACGGCGCTCCTTGGTGGCTGGCTGCCAGCGCAGTCGCGCTGTGGCTGCTCAGGGAGACGTGGGGCGCCATTCTGGCGCGCCGGAAAGAGCGCACCGAAACCGATGCCAATGTGGATCTGCTCAACGGGCTCGTTGAGCGGGTGAAGTCCCTGGAGACCTCCCAGGCGGAGGTGGTGAAGCAGTACAACGAGGAGGTTCGCTTGCGCATGAAGGCGCAGGAGGACGCTCATCGGTTGAGGCTTCGCGTCATCTCGCTGGAGTCAGCTCTGAAGCAGTTGGGAGTAGTCGTCCCGCCTGTCGAGGAGCCTGTGTCATGAATCGGGTGATTCTGGCGCTGCTGCTTGGCTTGAGTGCCCTGGTCATCTGGCAAAGGGGTTCGGTTGCCCAAGCGCACCGAGCTGCCGATATCGCCTCGGCTGCCCGAGACAAAGCTCGTGATGAGCTTGACGCCGCTGCGGCAGCACTGGCTGATGCAAACGCTGTGCTGGCGCTGGAGCGTGCAAGTGCTCAAGCAGCCAATCGCCTGGCTGCCACATACGAAAAGGAAAAGGACGATGCACAGAAAGACTCTGATCGCCTTGTCGCTGACCTCCGCGCTGGCAATCAGCGCTTGCACCAGCGCTGGCAAGCGGTCGTCGCCACCGCCGAGCTGTCCGCAGCCGCCGCTGCCGCCAGCCAGCCTGATGGTCGAGCCGACGACCGAATTGAGAGTGCGGGCAGAGCTATTGGCGCCGCAGCCCAGTGCGACGCACAGGTGAGGGCGCTGCAGGCATACGCGCTGCTCTGCACGGGAGGTTCAAAGTGAGCGAAGTCGAGTTCCTGCGGGATCTGGATGCTTCCCTGCATGCAGCTTTCGCCGTTGCCGGCATGGCATCGATTGGTACGCATACAGCGAAGAAGGACGGTGCGGTGACGGCAAACGTCCGCGTCTACATCGCCCGTGACGTTGAGACCATCGGAGAGCTTCGTCAGTTCGTTGCCGGGCGGGTCGAGATCGCTTACCTGCGTGCTGACGTTGAGCCAGAGCAGGGCGACCGCCTGGAAGTGGGAGTAGCAGGGAGCGGGCTTGGCGTGGAGGTGTTCGTGAACAGCAAGAAGCTCAGCGACGACGGCTCCCGCAGCCGGTGGCTGGTGAACCGTGGTTGACCTGGCCGAGCCGCTGTCCTGGCAGCTGGTCGAGTTCCTGCGCGGCCGCGTGGAGCTGATCCGGGAGAGTGCTGGCTTCCGCACCGACATCGGCACCGGCTTGATCGTCGTTGACGACAGCGAAGTTGATGAAGACTTCGAGGGCCCGGCCACATTGATCTCTGTCAGGCAACTGTCGCGAAGTGGTGGGGGAAGCGCGCAGGTTACCTCGGATGCCGCGATCACCATCGAGTTCGAAGTCCCGCGTACCAGCAACCTCGCGAATCCGCGGCTGCTAGTGCACCGTGCCAGGCACGACTTGATCCGCGCGCTTACGTTCAACGTGAAGACGCTGCCCAAGGGCATTACCAGTTTCGATCTGCTTGAAACCCAGATGGCATCCCTGGAAGACGACGCAGGGCATTCCGCTGTCGTCGCTCAGATCACCGCGCGGGCTGGTCTGACCGAGACCTTTGAGCCCGTCCCCAACCCGTAGGAGAAGCACCACCATGGCACAGCCCAAGGTCCGTAAATTCGCAGGCGATCTGCGCTTCTGGGAGCACGGCGCGAACGGCGCCAGGATTCCCGTCATCCCCGAGCCCACTGACAAGTTCGGCAATCAGCCCCTGGAGCAGTCGTCGTTGACGTTCAGCTATGAAGCTGGCGACTCGGTGGAGATCAAGAGCAAGCGCCGTGATGCGCGCTATCAGCAGATCATCCACAAGGATTCCAACCCCGGCGTCACCAGCGTTTCGATCACCGCGTTGGAAGTGCCGCCGGCCATCCTGGCCCGCATGTTGTACGGCACGTTGGTGGCCACCCAGGTTGCGGCCGGCACCGCCGCCGACGTTTCCGTGGCCGTGGGTAGCGTGGACACGCCGGTGAAGCTGCCGCACAACTTCCTTCTGGCCGACACCGAGCCGACTTTCAAGAAGGGGGCCATCGACCTGGTCAAGGGCACCGATTACACCCTCGATCCGGCGCACGGCCTGCTGATTCCGAAGTTCGGCGGCCAGTTGCAAGCGGGCGATACCGTTGTGGCGAACTACAAGTACGACGCGTACCTGGAAACCGCCATCAGCGGCGGCACCACGCCGAGCAAATCCTTCCAGATCCTGGGCGACATGCAGGACCGCATCAGCGGTGACGAGGGTCTGCTGACCATCCCGAACGTCGACCTGACCGTGGACGGTGACGTGGACTGGTTCAGTGATGAGCCAATCCAGGTGACCCTGACCGGCCCGGTGATCTTCCAGGCCGGCGAGATCGACCTGTACACCTTCAAGATCGCGGCGCTGGCAGCCGGCTGATCGCCGGGTTGACTTCAGCATGAGGAGGGCGCCAGTACGGCGCCCTCCGGATTCGAACCAGGAAGGGTGCCATGGCGTCCAATCGCAACAACAACCTGCTCAAGTTTTTCGTCAGCGGGCGCCGTGCGAAGGGCCTCCATGGCTTGACCAATCTTGCTGGCGACGTTCTCAACCGCTACGACCTGTCAGTGCAAAGGGCCTTCATCGGCCTGCAGCGACGGGCAGGCCCTGCGACCACGCAAGAGGTGCGGGGGTCCTACAACATCCGCGCGGCCGCGCTGAGGGGGAAGTACCGCGTGGAGACCGGTGAGCGCGGCTACTCGACGGGCAAGCGCGGTAGGGATGACTTCCTTTCGATCTGGGCGAGCACCCGGCAAATCTCGCTTCTCGAATTCGGTGGCCGTTGGGCTGGCAGGCGATCGGTCGGCGCAACGGCCAGCATCGGTCTCGGCGAGACCAGAACTTATGACGGAGCGTTCATCGCCACAATCAAGGGCCGAAGGGCCATTCGAGTGCGAAGTTGGGACCGTGCGACCCAAAGGCGGGCGGGGCGAGGCCCTGTTCGGATTCTTCGGGGCCCAAGCCCCTTCGAGATGCTCTCAGGCGCTGACGGCAACAGCCGGGCTCTCGCAGCGCGCAGACGCTTGATCGAACGTTTTCATACCACGTACCTGACTGAGTTGCGCCGCCAGTGGCGCGTCAATGGAAAGAGCAATGGCTGACCGGCTGGAAGAAGCAATCAGGGTTGTCATTGAAACCCAGGGGCGCGAAGGTGTGGATGACCTGCGCTCGGCATTTGGCGAGCTGGGTGATGTCTCGGTCGAGACGGCGGGAAAGACTTCTAAGCTGCTCGATTCTCTGACGGGCTTGACCTCAGCGGCGGCAAAGGCCGACGCATTCGAGGCGATGCTGGACCAGTTGGGCGAGCTGGAGCGGGAGTTCAACGCCAACCAGCGGGCGGCGCTTGAGCTGAGCCTCAGCATCGGTGAGATGGAGAAGCCGTCGCGCGAGGTGTTGGCGTCACAGCGCGATCTGCGCAAGGAAGGGGAGCGCCTGAAGAGGGCGCTGAACGAGCAGTGGGCCGAAGTTAGCAAGGCAGATTCGGAGTTGGCGGCGCTGGGGGTCAGTACAGCCGACCTGGCCGGCAGCCAGCAGCGCCTGCGGTCTGAGGCAGCGCGGACCACAGCGGCGCTGAGCGCGCAGGCAAAGGCAGTCAGCGATGAGGCGACCGCCAACCGCCGTCGCACGCAGCAACTCGCGGAAGGCGACGCCGCGATGCGCAAGCAAGCGGAGACGACTCGCGCAGCGCAGAGGGCTCTGGCGGAGTACCGCGAGCGTGCTGACGATGCTGCTGCTGGGAGCGCAAACCTGGCCGGTGCGACCGAAGGCGCGGCAGGCTGGCTGGGTAAGCTGAAGGGCCTTGCCGCCGGCGCGATCGCGTTCGTCGGCTTGAACCGAGTGGTTGACGGCATCAAGTCGATCATCAAGGAAGGAAGTGACGCGGAGCAGGAGGTCAACCAGCTCGATGCCGCCATCCAGGCAGCTGGTCGTAGCAGTGAGTTCACTGCTGAAAAGCTGCTTCAGCTTGGTAAGCAACTGCAGACTGGCCTTTTCGACGGAGGGCAGGTCAACAGCGCGATGGTGCGCATGTTGTCCTATACCAACATCGTCGGCGATCAGTTCCCCGCCGCGATGCAGATCACCATTGACCAGGCACAACGTCTTGGCTTGTCACTGGAGTCGTCGGCGGAGATCGTAGGCAAGGCGCTGCAGACGCCATCGAAGGCGATGGAGAGTCTTAGCAAGCAAGGCTTCACCCTGTCCGACAGCCAGAAGGAGTTGATCAAGAACCTCGAGGCAACCGGTCGCGTTGCAGAGGCGCAAACCATCATTCTCGACCTTCTCACCGAGTCCTACGGTGGCGCAGCGGCGGCAGCCAAGGTCGGAACGATCGCGGGCCTCTGGAAGGAGGCCACCGATCGCTTCAAGGACTGGAAGCAGGAGGTCGCGGACCAGGGCGTGCTTGCCTACTTCAAGGATCAGCTGACGACACTTCTGGCGACGCTGGATCGTTTGGCGCAGGATGGGAGCCTTACCCGCTGGGCCAAGCAGACCTCGCAGGCCATTATCGGGATGGCGGAGGTGGTCAAGGGGGCTACGCGATGGGTGGCTGACCATGCGCGTGTAATTGGCCTCATGGCTGCGGCCTACGCCCAGTTCAAGGTCGTAGGCGCGCTGCTTCAGCTGAACGCGTGGAGGGCGGCGTTGCTTGCGACCACGCGCGCGCAGCTGGCAAACAACGCTGCAGTTGCCGCCGGCAGTTCTGGCATCGGGCGCTTTGGGCTGTTGCTCAGGGGCCTACCGAAGGCGGTTCCTATCGCGGTATCGGTGCTGGGGCTGGAGGCCGCGATGGGTGGCCTTGGCGTGCTCAAGACTGTTGCTCAGGACATCTGGAAGCAGCACGATCCTGCCCTGAAGCGAGCCGGCGAGGCACAGCGTGCGTACATCAGCCAGGTTCGGGACTCCGCATTGGAGCTTCGCCGCCAGGCCGTCTCGTTCATTGAGTACCGCGACGTGGTGGTTAAGACCACTGAGGAAGTCGCTCGAATGGGGCAGGCTGAGCGGGAAGCCTATGCACAGCGCCTGGCAGGGCTTGAGCAGTACCTGACAGCCCAAGAGGGATTCCTGCTGATGCAGCAAAAGGCGGGCGTTGCTACGGCCGCTCAACTGCAGGAACTTGGCCTTGTGACGCAGCAGCTGCTGGCCGTGTCTACGGGGTACGCAGGACTCTCCAAGGCGGTGAACATCGCTGCGGATGCCATGAAGAGTGGTATCGGGGGCGCGGCACAGCTGGTGGTCGAACAGCTTCAGGGCGTGCAGAGCAATGCGCGCCTCGCCACCGATTCGATCAGCAAGATGATGGCGGGGCTCAATTTTGCTGACACGGGTAGCTTGGCCGCCGTTGGCACGGCGCTGGGGTATGTGGCGTCGCAGGGCGCTGCTGCGGAGCGCAATGTTCGGGATGGGCTCCTGGAATCACTGCGGAAGCTCTCCGGTGAGGAGTTGGCAAGGTTTCAGGCTGCATCCCAGGCGGCATTTGAGGCGCTGCCTCAAGGTGCTGCCAATGCAGCCGCAGTCCTGCAGACGACGTTGCTTGCCGCGATGGAGAAGCTGGGCGTCTCCGCATCCAGATTGGGTGTGCAGTTCACCGGAGCCGGCCGGGACGCGATCGCCGCGTTCGGTGCCGTAACCGAGAGCGCTGTTGCGACTGGTGTTCAGATCGAAGAGGCGTTCAAGGCAGCCCTTGGGAAGGTCGCTACGCTGGACGAGGCGAGGGCCTTGGGCGCCCTGCTAGAAGCAGCGGGAACGCAGGGCAAGATCGGGTTCGACGCGGCGGCGCGTTCTGCTGCGGCACTCAACGCCCGAATTCGTGACATCCAGGCATCGGTGAACCCTCTGGCCGATGAGTTCGCCCGCCTCGGCATTCAGTCGCAAGAATCCCTGAACAATGCCCGTGATTCTGCGAAGGCAGCGTTTGAGGCGATCCAACGGGGCGCTTCGCAGGGCAAGGCCAGCATTGAGGACGTCCGCCGAGCATTCGAGGCCTATGCGAGCACTGCTCGCGCAGCGGTGGCCGATAGTGATAGCTGGCGCCGGGGTCAGGTGGAGTCACAGCTCGAGGTGCAGGGGAAGATCCTTCAGACCGGGCAGCACCTGAAGGAGATGGGCGGAAGCGGAAAGTCTGCAATGCAGCAGGTCCAGGCCGGCGCACAGGAAGGTAAGCAGGCCGTGGGGCAGTTGGCTCAGGAAACGTCCCAAGCTGGCAATCAGATGGAGAACCTCGGCAATCGAGCGGAGAAGTCTGGACAGCAGATGGGCAGCGCTGGGAAGGCGGCCCAGAGCATGGCGTTCAGCATCGGCGAGGTTTCCGATGCAGCGCTCAAGGCGATGCGCAACCTGAGTGGTCCGAATCCGCTTCAACAGTTTGCGAATGCCCTGAATAAGGTCACCGCCCAGCGCAAGCAGTTGGCGGCGTACAAGAAAGAGCTTCAGGGATTGGCGGAGACCGAGGACGAGTTTGCCTCCTCCGCAAAGAGCCGATTGGAGTATCAGTACGACTTCCTCGGCAAACAGGAGGTTGCCGAGGTCGCGGCGCTGGAAGCCCAGGTGCAAAGAAAGCGTGCCGAGCAGGATCGTGCGGCCGCTGATGCGATGAAGGAGCGGCGCAGGGCCGCTCAGGCCGAGGCAGATGCGCAGGCGAAGCTCGATGCGGGGCGGATACAGGCAGGCGCCGACAAGGAACAAGTGCTGATCATCGACTGGAAAGTGCCCAGCAAAGAAGTGGTGGCCGGGGCGACCGCCCAAGAGCTCCAGCAGGCCCAGAGGATCGCGAACTTGGTGACGCCGATGGTGCTGACTGCTGTCCAGAAAAGCCGCTCGGTTTCGGTCAGGGGGCGGCGCTGATGACCCGCATTCTGCTCGCCGGGATTGAGCTGCCGGCCGATCTCCAGTGGACCGATGAGTTCACAGCATGGAGGGTGGGGCAGCAGGTTCGAAACAGCCTCAATGGGGCAATGATCGTGCAGGAGTCCGCGCGGCAGGCCGGTCGCCCCATCACGCTGCAGACAACCCGCGACGGCACTGCGTACGTCGGTGTGGTTGCCTTGCCCATCGTCCGCGCACTTCAGGCCAGTGAGAGCGAGGCGCGCCTGTCGCCTCTGGAGTTGGTCATGCCTGCCCATAACGGCGGCGATCGCACTTTCCAGGTTCGGTGGCGCCGTGTCGATGGGCCAGCTATCGAGGTCGAGCCCACTCGATTCGCTGTTCCCGCGCTGGATTCGGATCTTTTCTCAATCACTCTTCGCCTCATGACGGTGTAACTAATGCCCATTTCCGCAACCGACATCAAGCTCCGCCAGTCGCAGCGCCTCACAGACAATCCGGATGGTGGTGGCCGGATGATCCAGGCTGAAGTTCAGGACGGCGCCATGAACAATCTTTTCCCTGACATCGGCGATGAGGAGCGGACGACCGGTCGTGCCACGCTGCGCAAGATGTTCGTGCACGTGGACACTTCGAACGTTGATGTGCTGAAAGATGCTATCGGCGTCCTCATTGAGCCGCCGTCTGACCCGAAGGTGACGGTGAGCATGTTCGCAACGGGGTCCTACAGTGATGTGCGCTTGGACGCCAAGAACAGGGTTGAGAGCTACATCACCCGTGGAACCGAGTCGCGATTCATTCTGATGGGGAACCACTTCATCGGCCAGATGACGCTGCTGGTGTACACGACCGCAGATGCGCCAAGCCCTGACATCAATGACAACCTGTCGCTGTTGACGCCCGCCAGCTCGGGGCATGATGAGGGCGAGCAGTACGTGCGGGTAAAGTCGGTGCTCTCGCGCACGACCCGAACCTTCACGGACGATCAGGGTGCTTTCGAGCGGGACGTTCTGGTCATTGAGCTGGTGAATGCCCTGCTGCGGAATTTCTACGGTCAGGAAGTCGTCCGCTACACCGCAAGCAAGCCGGCCACCCGTGTCTACGAGACGAACGTGGTGGATGCCAACAGTTATCACAGCGTGAAGCGCCTTACTGCTGCCGGCAAGCCTGGCGATCTCTCCGTTCTGGTGGATACGCCGTACGTTCCGATCGTACCCACGTCTACCGCTGAAACCCCGGTGAGCGACGTGCTTGCCGGTCTGGGCATGATGAGTTTCGTTCCTTCCGGCGCGGCGGGAAGCCTGGCGCTCAACTTCGCGTCCAGCTTCCAGGCAGGCGTACCGGTCACCCGCTACCTGGGCACAGGAATGGCAGTCGGCAGCGTGAAGGTAGTTGCCGGGAGCGTGGAGCTGTCCGACGATGGTTCCGGATCGTTGACCTCGGTGGCGGTCACGCCCTGGGGCGGAACGGTCGACTATCAGGCTGGCGTGATATCCGTCACCCATGCTTCTGGTGCGAGCGCAACCTCCATCAGTGTCACGGCGACCCCGGCCGGCGCGATCCCCATGCAGGGCTTTACCGACGAGATCGCGGTGACGCAGAACAACCAGGGCATGGTGTGGCTGATCCAAGCCACGCCATTGCCCGCACCTGGAACGGTGATCGTCGACTACCGGGCACTCGGTCGCTGGATACGCCTGACCGACAATGGTCGCGGGCAGCTTGTTGGCAAGCCGGGGCAGGGTAGTGGCACGGTCAATTATTCGACTGGGTCCATCGTGCTCACTGCCGGTGCGTTGCCCGATCTGAAAAGCAGCATCATTGCCGCGTGGGGTACGCCTGTGATCGCTGAATCCCGTGTGGGGGATGCGGCCATCCAGCCGCCGGCATTGCACTTCGTTCTGGGCGAGGGCTCGGCTGTCCCGGGCACCGTCAGCATGACCCTGCGGATCGGTGGTGCAGACGTCGCGGTCACCGACAATGGGGTGGGCGGCATGCTGATCGGCGGTCAGGTGCGCGGGTCAATCGCGTACTCGACGGGTGAGGTATCGCTGCGGCCTGGCACCCTGCCGGATGCCGACAGTCGCCTGGCAATTACCTACGATTGGGGGCAGCCGCTACATGCTGCTCCGCAGCCGGTACCGGACGCGTCAGGCATCGTCTCCTTCACCTTGCCGCAGGGGCCGGTGCGCGCCGGCTCCGTTCTTCTCGATTGGTTGATCAGCGTTACCCGTGATCGGGACGACCTGACCTCTGCTCCTCAGCCGATGCGCGTTGTTGCCAAGGACGATGGGAACGGCAACATCGTGGCCGTGTCAGTGGGCGACACCGCATCCACGACGGTGCTCGGGTCCGTGAACTACAGCACCGGCGCGGTGTCCGTGCAGGCCGGAAAGTTCATGGTGCGCCAGGTTTCCTATCCGCAGTACGAGAACAGGTCCGGGCGGCTCAGAGTTGTAGGGTACGGCCGACTGGACGTGCTTTCACAGTTCTCGGCAGGCACGATCATGTCTGCGGCGTGGCTGCTTGCAGGGGAGAGTTCGCAGCAGGCGCAGGAATCATTGCCGCTGCCCGCCATGCAGCTGCAGCTGACACCGACTATCAGCGACAGTGTTGTGCCCGGCAGCGTGCGCTTTGGCTTCCGTGGCAGGACCTACATCGACCGGAGCGGTGGGCTGTACCACAGCATCGACCCACAGACTGGTGCCGGCGTCTACGCCGGCACTGTGGACTACACGTCGGGTATCGTGAACCTCACTCAGTGGCAGCCAGGTGGCGGCAACACCGTACAGGTGCTTTCGCTGCTGACCCGGATCGCCGACCCGGGCGTGGCGTTCTCTTTCTTCCGCGCGCCAGGCTCACCGCTTCGTCCGGGTATGTTCACTCTGCGTGCCAACCGACTGGACGGCGAACTGCTGACGGCGACAGCCGACATCAACGGTGACATCACCAGCGCCCAGATCCGCGGCCACGTGGATTGGGAAAGCGGCGTTGCGAAGGTGAAGTTCGGTCAGCTGGTGCCGGTCGCCGGTAATGAAGGCCAGCCGTGGTTTGATCCCGGCCAAGTGGAAGGCGACCAGGTCTGGCGCCCGGCTCTCGTACTAGCCGGCTCAATCTACATGGGGGCGGTGGTTTACCGGTCCATTCCGCTCTCCGAGGTGGTAATCGGCCTGTCGTCGGTCCGCTTGCCCAGTGATGGACGTGTGCCGGCATTCAAGCCCGGCCAAACGGTGCTGATTCATCACACCGCCAAGCACAGCGTCACGTCGCCGCAGGCGGGCCAGGTCGTGTCTTTCGGACGCACGCGAATCGCCGGTGTCGAGGTTAGGGACTCCAAGGGGGCTCCGGTCGACAGTGCTTGGTATGCAGTGGATCCCGCGTTGGGTCGGCTGACCTTCAGCGACCCTCTGAATCTGTCCGCCTACACCCTGCCCATCGTGATCAGCGAGCGTGTCGAGGATCGCCGGCTGGTAGTCCAGCCTCAGATCACAGGGGAAATCGAGATCAACAGTGGGCTGACGCATGATTTCCCGGCCGGGGAGGCCATGATCAGTGCTGCGCTACGACTTGGCGAGGCCAACGGATCACTGGATCTGCAGGCACGCACGGTGAACCTGTTCGACCAGGCGGCCTGGACTGGTGTGTGGAGCGACCTGCTTATCGGCAGCGCGGCACCTGGCACGTTCAACGACACCGACTACCCGCTGTTGGTCACCAACGCGGACGCCATTACCGAACGGTGGGCCATCCGCTTCAACAGTTCAACGACGTTTGAGGTGATGGGGGAGACAGTTGGCACCATCACGACAGGGGCGGTTACTTCTGACTGCGCGCCCATCAATCCACGCACGGGGCGTCCCTACTTCACCATTCCGCGCTCAGGTTGGGGCTCCGGGTGGTCGACCAACAATGTTGTTCGCTTTAACACAGTCGGCGGCTTGGCGCCGATCTGGATGGTGCGGACCACCCTCCCAGGTACGCCTGAAAGCGTCGTGGATTCGACTCGCTTCCAGGTCATTGGCAACGTCGCAGGAGTTCAAGCATGAGTCTCGTTCCAACTGTTTATCGAAGCACCGATGTGGGTGCCCCCCTGCTTTCCGGTGTGCCCGGCGCAATGCTTGCGCTGCTGGATGCCATCTTGGTCAATGGCTACGGCACCGGCGCCGGACGAAAGGATGGGCTCGGCTGGACAAAGGAGTTCGGGGCCGTCAACGTGCGTGTCTACCGCAACTCGCCTGTCTCGGGCACGGGCTACTACTTGAGGGTGGATGACACGGCTGCAAAGTCATGCTTGCTCCGTGGGTACTCGTCAATGAGCGACGTTAATACTGGCGAGGATGCCACGCCTTCGCTGGCGCTCAAGGCAAGCGGGTCGATGTGGGAGAAGGCGAACTCTGCCAGTAGTGCGATCCGTCATTGGATCGCGATCGGCACTGAGCGGTTCTTCTATCTCTTTGTGGATACGGCTGGCTACTACGGAACCCAGGGCATGGCTGGTGCGCACGGCCACTACGCCGGCGATATCGCATCGATGAAACCTGGCGACAGGCACCACTTTGTTGTGTCGTATAAGGGGAGCGACTCCGAGGGGAGCAGTTCGGTTGGATATGCGTTCAAAGCTCGCTCCTGGAATGACTTCGGCAATGCGGATACCCAGACGGCGGCCTTCATTGGTCGTTCTATGTCGGGCATGCCAGGGTCGGTTCGTTCGTTTGTCTCTGCTGCAGCCATAACTGCAAACGTGGCACTGGGTAACCAGTCCAACTATCCGTCTTATCCATACATCGGGAATGGAGGACTTCTCTACTCGACCGTGGATATCCTGGAGAACAACATGCAGCCGCGTGGATTTCTGCCGGGCATCTACGCTCCTATCCACCGCAGGCCATTCCCAGAATTGACCGTCGTGACCGACGTGGATGGACTGCCGGTCGGCACTCAGCTCCTAGCCAAGTGCGTAACGGTGGACAACATGAACGGGTTCAATGAAACCTATTCTGGACAGATTCTGATCGACATCACGAACGCGTGGGGGTGATGGTGGCAATTCCTGCTGCTAGATATGGTGCGAGGTCGGCGCGTGTCTCTTGGAGTGTTCCACGTGCAGCGATGCGTTTCGGGGCTCGGAGCTCAGCCGGCCAACTGTGGGCGGGCCCCGGCTACTTGGCCGGTGAGGCCCCCAAGACGAGCGACCCCGCTGAGCCGGATGGGCGGCTACGCATTCTGAACCAGCCTGCGCAGGGCCGCATCATGGTCTTTGAGCGGGGCGGCGGTGTCTGCGTGGCTTCAACAATGAGTCGCCCTGACGGAACGTGGAGAGTAGATCGTCTCCATCCGGCATTCCGTTTCACGGTGGTCGGATTCGATGACCTCGGTCGGCAGAATGCTGCAATCCAGGATTGGATTGCGCCGGCGGCGCGCGAGTAGCGAATGGACCAGCTGGGCAACAGGGTAGTGCTGAACCTGGGTCCGCCCGCTGCGGCGGGCGGTGCGCTGGTCGGGCTGAATCTTGGCGTCGACTGGTGGACGGAGGAGCCGCCGGAACCGGAGCGCGCCTACCTTCGGACGAGTTCCTCGCTCTCATGGTCGGTAGCTCGCCCGCACGCAGCCATGATTCTGGTTGGTTGGGGAGGCGCGGCTAGTGCATCGATTGTGGCCTCTTCCGGTTGGCGTGGCGCGCGGCGCCTGGAGGGGAGCGCCACAGCTACGGGGTGGGGTCTCACTCCACTGCTGAGCCGTGGGGGAGCCCTGCGGTGGTGGACCTCGCAGGGCGTTCTTCGGAGGTCAAATGCCCAGCCGTGGCGGTCCATGGACTTCGAGAGCGTGTCGCTACTGTCCCGATGGGGCACGCCAGGCATCCTCGGCGTGGGCGGCGCTTTGCGCTGGTCTTCGCAGGGGCAGGTGAACGCGTCGACAGAGGCGCGTTGGCTTTCAAGCAACTCAGCGCGAAGCCAATGGCAGGGGACCTGGGGGTGTGGCGATCGTTTGCCCAGGTCTTGGCGGCTGCGTTGGGGGAGTGCAGCCAAGCTTCCATGGATCGTGCGGCCTCCAGTTCCACCTGATCCTGATCCCGAGCCCGGTTGGCCGGCCGGCAACATGGTCGGACTGAATTTGGGCTGCCCGGTGGTTGGTGGCTTCGGGGTTGTTCCACTCAATCTCGGCGTTGTCGCGTGCTACGCGGTGCGCCCGCAACGAAGGACGTATGTCGTGATCAACACCGTGTCATTCGTACGGCTGCCGGACCGAATGCCGATCGAATTAACAAGAATCACCCTGGAATCGGGCCGTAGCGCGTGGGGCTGGACGTTTGACTTTGAGCTTGCCGATCCGGGGCAGCTGGATCTCCTGAAACCCACAGCGGCAGGCCCGCGCCAGTTCGAGGTTGTGCTCAACGGCCATGCCTGGACTGGGATCGTGGAGAGCTATCAGAAGCAGCGCGAGTTCGCGGATGGGGCGGTACGCCTCAGTGGTCGGTCGCGCACCGCGCTTCTTGCTGCGCCCTACGCGCCAGCTCGGGTGAAGGTCACCGGCGATGATCGGAGCGTGTCGCAGCTGGTGGCGGAGGAGCTCGCCGATACGGGCTTCACAAGCCAGTACGGGACTGTCGACTGGATTGTTCCTGCGGGTGCGTGGTTCTATGACGCTAACACGCCTCTCGATGCCATCAGTGGCTTGGCCGGGGCAAGTGGCGCAGTGGTGCAGTCCGACCCAGCGCAGCCGGTGTTGCGGGTCAGGGCCAGCTATCCAGTCAGCCCGTGGCATTGGCGGGAATCACCTCCTGACCATGTTGTGCAGGAGGACATCGTCCTTACTGAGAGCCTCCAGATGCGCAGCGCGCCGCTGTACGATGCGGTGGTGGTCACCGGTGAGCTGCCGGGGAAGGGCATCACCTGCAAAGTGCGCAAGGACGGCGAGGCAGGTCAGCTGTTCGCGCAACAGGTCAGCAGCCCGCTGATCAATGTTGCTGCTGCTGGCGCCGAGCGCGGTCGGAACATTCTCAGTGATCGCGGTGAGCAAGCCGCTGTCGACCTCACTATGCCGCTGTTTCCCAAACCGCTTAGACCAGGTGAGGTCGGTCCTATCATGCCGTTGGACTTGGTGGAGGTCGTTGGCGCTGCGGGGAGATGGCATGGGCAGTGCGAGTCACTGCGCGTTGATGTTGTGATCGATCAGCAGGCAGTGGTGATCGAGCAGACCGTAACCCTTGAAAGGCACTACAGCGATGCGGACTGACCTCTGGGATCAATTTGGCGAACTGGTCAGCAGCAACCCTCGATTGCTGGCGACCGTCACCGCGCACAACAGTGATGGCACCAGCACGCTCACGACGTACGACGGTGTACAGATGCGGGCGTTTGGCCAGCTGCAGCAGGCCATCCCATACAACGTCTGGGTTCGCGGTGGTCGCCTGGTCGATGCGGCTCCCAACCTTCCGGTGATGGAAGTCACCATCTAGCAAGACAGGGCGCTGCCCAGATGCCTGCAAGCATCCAGACAGCGCCGCAACACAGGTGGTCTCAGCACCTGGCATTGGCCGTGGCCCCGTTGCCCTCGCGAGAGCGGCGGGATTGTCGGCTGCCGGCGGTGGGGCGTTGCCTCCGTTCCTAGCGGCAATTAGTAATTCTGCTAAAATGGCGGAACTGCCTTGATGGGGTGTTGTGGCGACAAAAAAAAGAGGTTAAATTCCGCTCAACGACAAGAGGATATTGACTTGAGCGCCAGCGGAACCGAAAACATTGCCGAATTGTTGTCGTCCCAGCTTGATCGCGGATTGCTTCTTGACTTGCAGCGTTTGGTCTTGCGAGCTTTGGAGCGGGCTCAGGAGGCAAGTGCGGATTTTGCAATCGGTCATCGGCCAACCGCCGAGGGCTTTCTGAGGCACTTGATTCTGAACGAGGCGATGGAGAAGGGGCTGGCTGAGGCGGACGTTCCGCGAACCCCTTTGAAGGGCAACTCAATCATGGTTGGCCAGGTCGGAATCGTGACGCTCGGTCGTGTCCATATGGGCAGCGGGAAGTGGAACAACGCCAGACGCAGTAAAGGAAAAGTTAAACTTTGCCGTAACAATGACGTCGTGCGACGGCTGGTTGAGCCGGATCTGTTTTCCGATGTCCGGGTTGATGACGTTCACCAGGTCGCGGTCTTCTTGGTGACCGAGACTGGCCGGGGCGAGGCTAGTGCGCGGATCTATCTGGCTGTCCCGGATGAGACTATGGATTTGAGGAATTGCGTCTTTAAAGAAGAGGTCTCGTTGTTCCTGCAGAGATACGCTAAGCCCACTGATGTTGTGGATAAGGTTGGTCCGAAGCTGAAAAGTGGGATCAAAAAGAAGCGCGATGGCGATGAAGATGAGCCAATGAGATGACACGTTCTATCCAGAATTTTGTACCTGAGCGGCTGACGCAAGCGTTGGCCGCTCGCGGTTTTTCCGCTACGGAATTGGCGGCGCGAGTTGGTGTCACGAGCACCACAATTAGCCGATGGCGAAATGCTGTCCAGATTCCATCTGCGGCCATGTTGGAGGCAATCGCATCGGAGTTGCGGGTGACCGCGGAGTGGTTGACTCGCCCAGTTCGAGAGTCTACTTCCCGGCCCTGCTATCGCGGCAGCATTGCTCAGTTGAAGCAGGATCGTGCGCTCCTTGGAACTCGCATGTCGTGGTTGGAGGAGTTGTCCTCGCAGTTAGAGGAGTATGTCGATTACCCCGAGGTCTGCATTCCGCAGATGGGGCCGCTGCGGCTGTCTGATATCACCAATGCTGTGGTCGAAGAGGCAGCTGAGCGTTGCCGCCGTGCGTGGGGCATGGGGGAGGGACCTGCCGGGGATATCCTCTTACTCTTGGAAAATGCTGGGGTGGTGGTGGCCCGAGAAGAGACCGGAGTTGCGCGCATCGAGGGCTTGTCAGCTTGGAGTGCTGGGGGGCGACCCTTGGTGCTTCTTTGTGCTGACAAGGGCAATGCGTTCCGGAGTCGATTCGACGCTGCGCATGAACTCGGGCATCTGGTACTCCATAAGGGTATAGATGCTCCTGGGGATGCTGCGACTCACAAGTTGATGGAGAGTCATGCGCATCGTTTTGCTGGAGCGTTTCTTCTTCCTGCAAAGGGGTTTGCCGCTGAGGTCAATACTCCAGTGACGCTCAATGGGCTGCTTTTTCTCAAGCAGCGATGGGGGGTCTCTGTCGGTGCGATGATCATGAGGCTGCGTAACTTGGGCATCATCGGTGAAGAGGATTACCTGCGGCTGATCAAACATCGTTCGGCAAAATGGGGCCAGCGCAGTGAACCTGGTGATGGTGATCGGGAGCCAGAGCAACCGCGCCTTTTGCGCCGAACAATGGAACTGTTGGCGAACGAGGGTGTTGTCGTGCCTGGGGCACTACCAGATCTTGTAGGCCTTTCCAGTCGAGATGTTGAGAGCCTGATGGGGCTGCCATTTGGCCATCTTTCAGGGCGCAAAGCCGACATCGTGGAGCTTTCACTGAAGCCGCGCGACCGTGTTGAGCGCGAAGTGCCTATCGATAATGGGACATCCGCTGCGATCCTTCCATTCAACCGAAGAGATGGTTGACAAATCGCGGTCGGGCTTAGAGAAGATGGTCGGAACTGGCATGCGGATCGTCCTGGCCCGCATGCCATCGTCCGTAAAACGCAAAATTACGCAGTTGGGGTGCAATGGCTACGGTTGCTCCTCTCCGTAGAATGAAACCATCTAACTGCATGATTTTACTTGAAAAGTAACGGGACTTTTAATCTTTTGGTCGAAGGTTCGAATCCTTCACGGCCCACCATTGCATCCAATGACCCATGTCATTCAGAAAGGCACCGTAATGCGGTGCCTTTTTTGTTGCCCTGGTCCGTGGCCTCTACTTCGCCCGCACTCCCTTGGCTTTTGCGGCCGCCGCGTCGGCAGCTTGCTGTGCGGCCGTCGCTGCCGCATTCGCGGAACGCACGGCTTCCGCTTGAGCCGCGTCAAAGTCAGCCCGGCGCTGCGCGCTGATCCGGCGTTCCAGTTCTGAATATGCGACGTAGCTCTCCGGATGCTTCGCGACGCAGGCCTGCTGCAGCAGCGGGATCGCGTGGTCGGACAATCCCGGTTGGAGGTGGGCGAGCAGGCAGTCCGCATACGCTGCGGATGCTGGCGGAGTGCTGCTGGACTGCGGTGAGGCGGCGGCAAGGGTGGTGGCGATCAATACACTCAACATGGGAACCTCCTTGTGGATATGAGCGTGGCGGCGACCAGTCTTTGAGCCAAGGTGCCCGTTGCATGGCCATCACCGGCTCCATGGTGCTCCAGTTCCGGCAGATCGGCAAAGTGCCGCGAACGACAGTGCCTCCGGCGGTCTATGCTCGGCATCTTTTCCAGGATGGGCCGTCCCATGCGTCTGATCATGCTGTCGCTGTTGTTGTCCGTCGTCTCCGCCGCGCCGCTGATGGCCGCCGAATCCGCGTCGCCCGCCGCCGCCACGCCGCTGGTCATCGGCGAGACCTTCACCATCGAGTCGAAGGCGCTGGGCGAGACCCGTCGTATCAACGTCTACCGCCCGCAGCCGTGGGGGCTGGACCCGAAGGCACCGCTACCGGTGCTCTACATGCCCGACGGCGGCATCGGCGAGGATTTCCTGCATGTGGCCGGGCTGGTGCAGGTGCTCAGCGGCAACGGCAGCATGCGTCCGTTCCTGCTGGTTGGCATCGAGAACACCGAGCGCCGCCGCGACATGACCGGCCCCAGCAAGGACCCGCAGGACCAGAAGATCGCGCCGCGCATCGGCGGCTCGGCGGCCTACCGTACCTTCCTGCGCGATGAACTGATGCCGCAGGTGCGCCAGCGCTACCCGACTACCGACGAACGCGCGTTGATCGGCGAGTCGCTGGCTGGCCTGTTCGTGGTCGAGACGCTGCTGCAGGAGCCGACGCTGTTCAACAGCTACATCGCGCTGGACCCCAGCCTGTGGTGGAACCGTGGCGCAATGCTGGCCGGCGCGGCCAAGCAGCTGCCGGCGGTGACGCGTGCGCAGCCGCGCGTGTTCCTGGCCAGCAGTGGGCAGCCAGAGCTGGCTGCGTCCGCCGCGCAGTTGGCCACGCTGCTGCAACAGGCGTCGCCGTCGCCGCTGGTGAAGTACCTGCCGTTGCCGGAGGAAACCCACGCCACGATCTATCATCCGGCCGCGTTGCAGGCGCTGCGCACGCTGTTCCCGGCGCCGCCGCCGGCCTCGCCCTGACCGCACTGGTACCCGCCTGCACACCATGCAACGATGCGGCAGCGGCGCCATCGGGTGCGCCGCCCGCAACGGGAGCGTGTGGATGCAGCGTGTGCGTGGATGGAGTGTGGCGGCCTGCCTGGCCGTGAGTGGCTGTGCGATGTCGGTGGCGCCGCCCGCAATGCAGAGTGAAGCGAAGGACAGTGCGCCGACTGCCACGCCGGGTGTGGTGCTGCCGGACACCGAAGCGCTGCGCGTGCACGACCCGGTCGGCCGCGACTATCCGGTCTGGGTGGCGCTGCCGGCCGACTATGCGGCGCATCCGGAAAAGCACTACCCGGTGCTGTACGTGACCGATGCGCTGTACAGCTTCCCGCTGGTGCGCAGCGTGCGCAACATGGTCGGGCAGAAGGGCGTCAACATCGAGGATTTCATCCTGGTCGGGCTGCCGCCGCAGGAAGGCCTGACCTCCAAGCAGAGCCGCTCGCGCGATTACACGCCCAGCGACCCGGTGCGTAACGATCCGCGTGATTACAGCGATGACGTCAGCTACGGCGGCGCGGCGCACTACCGCGATTTCCTCGCTGGGCAGGTACTGCCGATGATCGATGCGCGCTACCGCACCGATCCGGCGCGGCGTGCCTATGCGGGTCATTCCTATGGTGGCCTGTTCGGCGCCTATGTGCTGACCACGCGCCCGGACATGTTCCGCACCTACATCCTGTCCAGCCCATCGCTGTGGTTCGACGACCATCGGGTGCCGCGCATGCAGGCCGAAGCCAAGGCGCCGGCGCAGTCGACCACGGTGGTGCTGTCGGTGGGCAGCTTTGAAACGGTCAAGCCCGAACCGCGTTACTTCACCCGCAACGACATGCTGCGCCACAACGCCGAATTCGCCGAGCAGCTGCGCAGCAGCGGGCGATCGTTGAAAGTGGAGAACATGGTGATCGATGACGAGGATCACTTCACCGTCTACCCGGACATGATCACCCGCGCACTGCTGAAGGTGTTCCCGGGTACCGGACCGTACAGCAGCGGTTGATGAATGCCTCAGGCCGCCTGTGCATCCGGCCCGGTCAATACGCCCACATCGGCGTGCCGGAAGCACAGCCGGATGGCGTCGAGCAGCTCGCTCATGTTGTACGGCTTGGGCAGGAAATGGATGCCGTCGCGCAGCTGCGGCAGCACCTGGTGCTGGTCCATGCCCGACGTCACCAGGATCGGCAGCTGGGGATACAGGCCGCGGACCCGGTTGGCGGCTTCAATGCCACTGATCGCGCCCAGATTCACGTCGGTGAACAGCAGGTCGAAACGCTCACCGGCGGCCAGCAGGCCCAGTGCCGCTTCGGCAGAGCTCACGCCCACCACGTGGCAGGCCTGGCTTTCCAGCGCAAGACGGCTCAGCTCGCGGGTTTCCTCGGCGTCCTCGATGAGCAGGACGCGGGGTTCAACGTGGCGCTTGGACAGCAACATGACGCGACAACTCCGGACAGCAACGGTGAAAAGGCGCGCAAGTATGCGCAAGCCGGTAGTGATCCCGACGTGCACGGCAAGCTAAGCGGGCGTTACAGGCCTCTCTGGCGCCGGAGCCGCACGTGCCAGGCCAGCACCGCGACCGCGAGCAGGGCGGTGCCGATGCGCAGGCTGGTGGCCTGCCAGCCCAATGCGAGGGCGTCATCGAGGCTGAACACATTCCAGGCCAGGTTCATCGAAACATGCAGGACCAGGCCGCACCAGAGCGTGTTGCCGTCAAGGTGGTCGAGCCAGGCGAAGATGAAGCCGCCCACGGCGATCACCGCGCCGACGAACAGCGCGATGCCGCCGCCGTCGAACCCGCCGAAGCCGAGCCAGTGCACCATGCCGAACAACAGCGCCTGCGGCAGTGCAAGCCATGGCCAGGGGCCGCGCACGATCTTCACCAGCAGCACGAAGCCCAGGCCGCGGAAGAGCACTTCCTCGGCCAGCGGGAACAGCACCGCCAGCATGGCGGCATCCAGTGCATTCAGTGCCCTGTTCGGTGTTCCGAGCAGCGCCAGGCCCAGCCAGCACGGCAGGCTGGCCAGCAGCACCCACATGGGGCCGCTCCAGCCGTTGCCGCGCAGCCCCAGGCTGGCCATCAGGCCCATGTCACGGGGCCGCAGCAGCGCGGCCAGCAGCAGTGCCGCCAGTACCGCCAGCGCGTTGTCCAACAGGCTGCCGCCATAGGGGAAGGGCAGTGCGGGAATCGGTGTGCCGATGGCCGCGGCGATATCGCGCAGGTTCAGGCCAAGGCCGACGCCCAGCAGCACCAGCAACAGGCGTGCGGTGGTGGGCAGGCGGGACAACACGGTCATGTACGCATTCCCTGCGGAACAAGGGCGCAGTGTGCCCCGCGGTACGCATGTGGGCACACGCCGGAAGTCCCTGTGCCATCGGTCATGCGTTGCCGCACAGTCATCGCGGTGCAGGTACAGTCGAAACCAGACCGACAGGAGCAATGCCGATGCTGTGCCCCGTGTGCAAGACCCAGACGCTGCAGATGGCCGAACGCCATGGCATCGAGATTGATTATTGCCCGAGTTGCCGCGGTGTGTGGCTGGATCGTGGCGAGCTGGACAAGATCATCGAACGTGCGGGCGCCGGTGCTGCAGTACCTCCGCCAGCGCCCGTGCAGGCTCAGCCGACGTCCGCGCCGCCACCGGTGATGCACCGTGATACCCGCCACCTCGGCCAGCGCTACGAGGACAACCGGGGACACGGCTACAGGAAAAAGAAGAAGGACAGCTTCCTGTCGGAGTTGTTCGATTTCTAGTTTGTAGCGTCGAGCCATGCTCGACTTTTGGCGCTAACAGTCGAGCAAGCTTCACTCTACATGGGGCGCGTGATCACGGCCGCCGCAGGATGAACTCGCGGTCGTGCGTGTCACCGACGATGAAGTCGTACTCGCCAACCTTGCTGCAGCCATAGCGCGCGTAGAAGCGCTGCGCGCCGAAATTCTCTTCCCACACGCCCACCCACAGGGTGCGGCGCTGCGGCTGGTCCAGCCACGCCATGAACGCGTCCATCATGCGTGCACCATGTCCGCCGTTCTGGTGTGCGGCCAGGATGTAGAACCGCTTCAGTTCGATGTCACCCTCGCATGCATCCGTGTGCGGCAAGGTGTTGGCACCCGCGGCCAGGTAGCCGACCACGGCGTCACCGTCCAGCAACAGCCAGATGGCACTGCGTGGGTCGGACAGTTCGATGCGCTGCGGTTCGCTGCTGTAGTGCGCCTGCAGGAAATCGTGCAGCTCCTGCGGCGGATAGGAGTCGCCCCAGGTTTCGTTGTACGTGGCGATGGCGATCGCCGACAGCGCATCGACATCGGCAAGGGTGGCGCGGCGGATCTGCAACGACATGGCGGTGCCTGCATTGGAACGTGGCGAAGTGTAGCCGGCCCCGGCGGCTGCCGGGGCTGGCCATTGCTCACGATCCGCTGCTCAGAACCACATGCGCACGCCGGCCACCCAGCGCGTGTCGCGCGCGTGGTCACCGGCATAGTCGGCGGTGTCGCCAAAACTGCGTTCGTGACTGATGCCGATGTAGGGCGCGAAGCGACGGCTGAACTCGTAGCGCAGGCGCAGGCCGGCCTCTACCTTGTTCAGGCCACGGCCGATGCCGTACTCCTGCTCGTCCTTGGCCGCAACGGTAGCTTCCAGCAGCGGCTGCAGGATCAATCGGTTGGTCAGCAGCACGTCGTACTCGACCTCGGCCTTGGCCAGCACCTGGCCGCCGGAGCCCATGTACAGCGTGGCCGAGCTTTCGAACTTGTACGGCGCCAGACCCTGGATGCCGATGGCCGCCCATGTCCGCGAGTCGGACGGGCGGAAGTCCTGGCGCACGCCGACCAGCACATCCCACCACGGCGACACGCTGCGGCCATACAGTGCTTCCAGTGACGACGATTCGGTGCGGCCGCGGCTGCGTTCGCCATCGGTGCGCAGCCACAGGCGGTTGATGTTGCCGCCGACCCAGCCGGTGGCTTCCCATGCCTGGCCGTTGCTGCTCTTGCCATCCCAATGCTCAAGCCGGTCGATCAGCAGCAGGCTGTTGATCTCCGGCGCGTGTTCCATCGCGCCATGCGCGATCGGCGGGAAGGCCGCGGCGCGGTCGGCATCGGTCGGGACCGGGATCGGTTCGCGCGGTTCGGTGGGTGCAGGCGTGCCGTGGCCCATCGCCCCGTGGTCCATCTGCGAATGGTCCATCGCCGCTGGCTGCATCGCGCCATGGTCCATCTTCGAGTGGTCCATCGTGGAGTGGTCCATGCCGGCGTGATCCGCCGCACCCATGTCCATCTCCGAATGATCCATCTTTGAATGATCGACCGGTTCGGCCGGGGTCTTCGCGCTCTTCGCAGGCGCGTTCATCGCGCCCATGTCATGGCCGGCGTGCGACTGCGCGAACACCGGCAACGCGGCGGCGAGGCCCAGGGCCAGCAGGCTGGGGGAAAGCAGTGAGCGGCTCATTCTTCGATCCTCACTTCGCGCATCATGCCTGCTTCCATGTGGTACAGCAGATGGCAGTGGTAGGCCCAGCGGCCGAGTGCATCGGCGCGCACGCGATAGCTGCGGCGGGTGCCCGGCGGCATGTCGATGGTGTGCTTGCGGACCTGGAACTCACCTTGCGCGTTTTCCAGATCGCTCCACACGCCGTGCAGGTGGATCGGGTGCTGCATCATGGTGTCGTTGACCAGCACGATGCGCATGCGCTCGCCGTAGTTCAGCCGCAGCGGCTCGGCGCTGGCGAACGGGACGCCATCGAACGACCAGGAGAACTTCTCCATGTGGCCGGTCAGGTGCAGCTCGATCTCGCGGCTCGGCTCGCGGCCATCCGGGTCTTCGAACAGGCTGCGCATCGCGCCGTAGGTCAGCACCTGGCGGCCGTTGTCGCGCAGGCCGATGCCGGGGTCGTCCAGCTTCGGCTCGGTGGCCGAACTCTGCATGTCCACCAGCGGGTTGTTGCGCTCGCTGGCCGGATGCTTCGGTACCTTGCTGGCGGCACCGCCGCCGTGCGCACCGTGGCCCATGCTGGCGCCGCAGCTACCTTCCGTGCCCTTCATCGCGGCCATGTCGTGGCCACCATGGCCACTACTGCCCATGTCGTGCCCCATGTCGCTCATCGTCAGCAACGGGCGTGGGTCGCGCCCGGGAATCGGTGCCTGCAGCCCGTGGCGTACCGCCAGCGTGCCGGCGGCGTAGCCGGTGCGACCCATGTCCTGGCAGAAAATGGTGAACGCATCCTGGCCGGTGGGTTCGACCAGCACGTCGTAGGTTTCGGCGGGAGCGATGCGGAATTCGTCGATGCTGACCGGGTGGATGTACTGGCCGTCAGCGGCCACCACGGTCATCTTCAAACCGGGGATGCGCACGTCGAAGTAGGTCATCGACCCGCCGTTGATGAAGCGCAGCAGCACCTTTTCGCCACTGCGGAACAGGCCGGTCCAGTTGCCGGCCGGGGCGGTGCCGTTCATCAGGTAGGTGTAGGTATGCGCGTTGATATCGGAGATATCGGTGGGCGTCATCCGCATCCGGCCCCACATGCCACGGTCGGACAACGCCGCGGACCAACCGTCGCGTTTCGCGTCGCGCAGGAAGTCGGGCAGGGTGCGCTTGTAGTAGTTGTCGTGCTCGGCCAGCTTCTTCATGCGCCGGAACAGTGCGCCCGGATCCATGTCGGTCCAGTCGGACAGCATGATCACGTGCTCGCGGTCGTGGTGGTACGGCGCCGGTTCGGCCGGGTCGATGATCAGCGCGCCGTACAGGCCGGCCTGTTCCTGGAACATCGAGTGGCTGTGGTACCAGTAGGTGCCCGACTGCTTCAGCTGGAAGTGGTAGTGGTAGGTCTCGCCGGGGCCGATGCCGTTGAAGCTCAGGCCCGGCACGCCGTCCATGTTGGCCGGCAGCAGGATGCCGTGCCAGTGGATGGAGGTCGGGTGGCGTTCCAGCGTGTTGCGCACGAACAGGTCCACGGTCTGGCCTTCGCGCCAGCGCAGGATCGGGGCCGGCAACGAGCCGTTGACGGTGATCGCCGGGCGGGTGCGGCCGGTGAAATTGGCCAGCGATTCGCCGATGGCCAGTTCGATGCGGGTATCGCTGAGCACGGCGGGGGCACCGGCCAGCCGTGGGGCGGCAGTGGCGGCGGCGAGCGCGCGCTGCGGCACGCCGACAGCGGCGATGCCGGCGACCACGCCACCGGCGGCCAGGCCCTGCACGAACAGGCGGCGCGACGGCATGGGCACAGCGCCCGGACCGGGGGGATTGCGGGTATTCATGGTGGAGACTCCAGACACGGAAAGACGCCGGCAGGCGGCCGGCTACGGTGCGCAGGGCGCACGGTGCGTGTGGAATCAGCCGATGGGAGGGCGGGAGATCGGTGGCAGCGGCGGCGCCGGACGGCCGGTGGCCGGCATCGGCTGCGGGGCCAGCGACAACGCCGGGCCGGCCATGAACGGCAACGCCTGCACCACCAGCAGCGGGTGCTGGGCGCAGCTGCGCACGCATTCCTTGATCTGGCAGTGGGCGTCGTGGGCGGGGGCCTTGGCCTGCGGGGCCTGATCGGCGTGCATGGCGGCGTGGTGGTGGCAGTCGGCATTGCCGCCTTCAAGGGCGGCTGCCGCGTGGGCCATCCGGCCCATTTCCTCGTGACCGCTGGCCATGGCCGCGTTCAGCCCGTTGAGCAGCAGGCTGAGCATGAGCACGACACGGAGCAGGGTCGAGGCGAGGGACATGGCGCTAATCTAGCCGCAAGCGGCCGTGGATGCACTTCCGGCTGAATGGCCGGTTCAAGGTTGGACCTGCACCAATGTAGAGCCGAACCCGCGCTCGGCTGCTTCTGCGGCCACGGGAGCCGAGCGTGGGCTCGGTGCTACAGGGAGCCCGGCGTCAGCCTTCTTCGCGCACGATCTCGACCAGGCGCGGGCCGTAGCGGCTCAGCTTGGTGCCGCCGATGCCGCCGACCCGGGCCAGTTCATCCAGGCTGGTCGGGCGCTGCTCGGCGATGTTGCGCAGGGTGCTGTCGTGGAAGATCACGAAGGCCGGCACGTTCTGTTCGCGCGCCAGTTCGGCACGCAGGCCGCGCAGGGCGTTGAACAGTGCCAGGTCCTGCGGCAGTACCGACAAGCCGGTGCGCTGCGCACTGCGTTCGCGTCCGCTGGTGCTGCTGGCCGGGTCGCGGCGCATGCTGATCTGGCGGCGGCCGGTCAGTACGTCACGGCTGGCATCGGTCAGGCGCAGGCCACCGTGGCCCTCGCTGTCTACTTCCAGCAGGCTGGCGGCGACCAGCTGGCGGAACACGCTGCGCCAGGTGCGCGCATCCAGATCGCGGCCGATGGCGTAGGTGCTGAGCTTGTCGTGGCCCTGCTGCTTCACCTTCTCGTTCTCGCTGCCACGCAGGACGTCGATCAGGTGGCCGACGCCGAAGCGCTGGCCAGTGCGGTAGACACAGCTCAGCGCCTTCTGCGCCGGAATGGTCGCGTCCCACGAGGCCGGCGGCGTCAGGCAGTTGTCGCAGTTGCCGCACGGCTGGGGATAGGTCTCGCCGAAACCGGCCAGCAGCACCTGGCGGCGGCACTGCATGGATTCGCAGTAGCCCAGCAGGTGATCGAGCTTGCCCCGCTCCAGCTGCTTGCGTTCTTCGCCGGCCTCGGATTGTTCGATCATCTGCTTGAGCAGTACCACGTCGCCCAGGCCGTAGCACAGCCAGGCCTCGGCAGCTTCGCCATCACGACCAGCGCGGCCGGTTTCCTGGTAGTAGCCTTCCATCGACTTGGGCAGGTCGGTATGCGCGACAAAGCGCACGTCCGGCTTGTCGATGCCCATGCCGAAGGCGATGGTGGCGCACATGACGATGCCGTCCTCGCGCAGGAAGCGGCGCTGGTTGTTCGCGCGCACTTCCGGCGGCAGGCCGGCGTGGTAGGGCAGGGCGTTGAAGCCCTGGCCGCAGAGGAATTCAGCGGTCTCCTCGACCTTGCGCCGCGACATGCAGTAGACGATGCCGGCCTCGCCACGGTGGCCGCGCAGGAAATCGGTCAGCTGCTTGCGCGCGTTGTCCTTCTGCACCACGGTGTAGCGGATGTTGGGGCGGTCGAAGGAGCTGACGAAGTGGCGTGCTTCCTGCAGATCCAGGCGCTCGGCGATCTCGCGCTGGGTCGGCGGGTCGGCGGTGGCGGTGAGCGCGATCCGCGGAATCTGCGGCCAGCGCTCGTGCAGTACGGTCAGCTGGCGGTATTCCGGGCGGAAGTCGTGGCCCCACTGCGACACGCAGTGGGCTTCGTCGATGGCGAACAGGGCGATCTGGCTGCGCGACAACAGCGACAGGAAGCGGCCGGTCAGCAGCCGCTCGGGAGCGACATAGAGCATGTCCAGCTCACCCGCGAGCAGTTCGCGCTCGACGCGGCCGGCGGTCTCGGCATCCAGGGTTGAATTCAGGTATTCGGCACGCACGCCGAGCTGGCGCAGGGCTTCGACCTGGTCCTGCATCAGCGCGATCAGCGGCGAGATGACGATGCCACATCCGTCACGCAGCAGGGCCGGGACCTGGTAGCACAGCGACTTGCCACCGCCGGTGGGCATCAGTACCAGGGCATCACGACCGGCAGCCACATGCTCCACGATGTCCTGCTGCGGACCACGGAAATCGTCGTAACCAAAGACGCGTTGGAGCAGGTCGTGCGCGGGACGGGAAGCCATCCGGCTAGTTTACCCCGGCGGGGGTGTCTCGGCAGGGCTGCGCCCTGCACCTGCCGAAGCCTTCAAGCCAGAGCAACGTCAAAGGCGACAGCCGGCTCTGGGGTGTCTTCCGGCTGGGCGGGGCGGTGTGGGCTTGCAGGACACGCCGTAAACCCGTCCTTGGGGGCTCGATGGCGCCATCCATGGCGCCAACGGTCCTGCAAGCCCACACCGCCCCACCCCCGACAGTTTCCCGGTGACGGTGGATCCATCCACGCCATGCGTGGATGAAATCTGTCAGATATCGACAAACAAAATGGGGTCAGATCCGTTTTCCTGCGGAAAACGGATCTGACCCCAAGCAATGCCCTGGCAGATCGCGAAAATCTGTCGAAGGCGGGGTGGGTCCGGTTGAGGGGGTGTGAGCGGCATGGATGCCGCGACCAAGCCCCCATGGACGGGTTTACGGCGTCCCCCTCAACCGGACCCACCCCGCCAACCTTCAGGAAACTGGCTTTTGCTCTGGCTCTGGCTTGAAGGCTTCGGCGGGTGCAGGGCTGCAAGCCCTGCCGCCCCCAACCCTTACTGCAGCAGGGAACGCAGCATCCAGGCGTACTTCTCGTGGGTCTGCAGCCGCTGGGTCATCAGATCCTCGGTCGGGGCGTCGTCCCCCTTGGCCGCCACCTCCAGCACTTCACGTGCCGTACGGCAGACCGCTTCGTTGGCGACCACCAACTGGCGTACCATTTCACGCCAGTCCGCACTGTCGGTCAGGCCCGGTTCCTCGGCGATCGAGGTCAGCGCAGCGAATTCCCGGTAGGAGCCCGGGGCATTGAAGCCCAGCGCGCGGATGCGCTCGGCCACGTCGTCCAGTGCCGCCCACTGCTCGGTGTACTGCGTCTCGAACATGGTGTGCAGCGAGTTGAACATCGACCCGGTCACGTTCCAGTGGAAGTTGTGCGTCTTCAGGTAGAGCGTGAACGCATCGGCCTGGAAGCGCGACAGACCGTCGGCGATCTTCTTGCGGTCGCCCTGGGTGATCCCGATATCGATGTTCGGTGCCGACGGTGCCGCCGCAGCAAGCTTCTGCTTGCCGGTCTTGGCCTTGGTCGTGCTCTTGGTCTTCGCCATGGGGTTCCTCCTTGTGGAATCGTTGGCCTTCACAATAAACCGGTCGTGATGACTGGTCGCTTTCAAAGTTTTGAACGAACCGATTGATGAACTCTATCGATAAAAATCCATCGCCCCGCCTGCGCCAACAGCGTGCCGCCATCGACGGCGCCATGAGCCGCGACCGGGGCCGTTTGCTGGGGATGCTCTCGCGCTGCCAGGCCAAGCCACAGGATGCGGCACTGGCCGCCACCTTCGAGCAGGCCTTGCAGGCGTCGGTGCAGCGCCGGCAGGTGCGGGCGCAACAGCAGCCGTCCATTACTCTGGACCCGCAGCTGCCGATTGCGCGTGAAGCCGACGCCATCATCGGGCTGATCCGCGAACATCAGGTGGTGGTGATCGCCGGTGAAACCGGCTCGGGCAAGACCACCCAGCTGCCGAAACTGTGCCTGGCCGCCGGCCGTGGCCAGGCCGGCATGATCGGCTGCACCCAGCCGCGACGGATTGCCGCACGTGCGGTGGCCAGCCGTGTCGCACAGGAACTGCAGAGTGAACTGGGCCAGCTGGTCGGCTACCAGGTGCGCTTCAATGACAAGGTCAGCGAAGACAGCCGCATCAAGTTCATGACCGACGGCATTCTGCTGGCGGAGATCGCCAGTGACCGCTGGCTGTCGAACTACGACACGATCATCGTCGACGAGGCGCACGAACGCAGCCTCAACATCGATTTCCTGCTGGGCTACCTGAAGCAGCTGCTGCGCAAGCGGCCGGACCTGAAGCTGATCGTCACCTCGGCCACCATCGACACCGAACGCTTCGCCCAGCATTTCGACAATGCGCCGGTGATCAGCGTCGAAGGCCGTACCTATCCGGTGGAAGTGCGCTACCGCGCGCTGGAAGGCGAGGGCGAAGACCAGGGCGAACGCACCGTCAACGACGCCATCGTGTCGGCCATTGACGAGATCACCCGCCTGGATGCGCGCGGCGACGTACTGATCTTCCTGCCGGGCGAGCGCGAGATCCGCGATGCGCACCAGTCGCTGGAGCGGCGCAAGTACCGTAATACCGAGGTGCTGCCGCTGTACGCCCGCCTGTCCAACCAGGACCAGGACCGGGTGTTCAACCCCGGGCCGAACCGGCGCATCGTGCTGGCCACCAACGTGGCGGAAACCTCGCTGACGGTGCCGCGCATCCGTTACGTGGTCGATCCGGGCTTCGCCCGCGTCAAGCGCTACAGTCCGCGCAACAAGCTGGACCGCCTGCACATCGAGCCGATCTCGCAGGCCAGCGCCAACCAGCGCAAAGGTCGCTGCGGACGTATCGCCGAAGGTATCTGTTACCGCCTGTACGCCGAAGCCGATTTCCAGGCGCGGCCCGAATTCACCGATCCGGAAATCCGCCGCTCCAGCCTGGCCGGGGTGATCCTGCGCATGCTGCAGCTGGGCCTGGGCCGCATCGAGGAATTCCCGTTCCTTGAGGCGCCGGACGAGCGTGCGGTGGCCGATGGCTGGCAGCAACTGACCGAACTGGGCGCGATCGACGCCGAGCGGCGCATGACTACCATCGGCAAGCAGATGGCACGCCTGCCGGTGGACGTGAAGCTTGCGCGCATGCTGGTGGCCGCGCAGGCCGCAGGCTGCCTGCGGCCGATGCTGGTGATCGCCTCGTTCCTGGGCATCCAGGACCCGCGCGAACGCCCACCCGAAGCGCGTGGTGCGGCCGACAGCGCGCACGCGCAGTTCGCCGATGGCCGCTCCGAGTTCGTTGGCGTGCTGCGCCTGTGGGATGCCTACCGGCAGGCCCATGAAGACCTGACCCAGTCCAAGCTGCGCGACTGGTGCGGACGTCATTTCCTCGGCTTCCTGCGCATGCGCGAGTGGCGCGAGCTGCATCGCCAGCTGCGGCTGCTGTGCGAGGAACTGGGCTGGAAGGAGGAGGCCAGCGAGGCGTCGATGGCGCCGTTGCTGGCCGGCAGCAGTGCGCCGGCCCCGGCGCGTGATGACGCGGCGGCGGTGAAAGCCACCCGGGGCCAGCTGCACCGCGCCGCGCGCCTGGCCCGCGAAGGCAAGGCGGAGACTGCACCGGCGCCGGTGGCCGTGCGCGCGCAGAAGGAACAGGCGCCGGTTGGCGGCGGTTTCAGCGAACGCGTGCGCGCCGCTGCCTACCAGACCCTGCACCGGGCGCTGGTGGCGGGCCTGCCGACGCAGATCGGCCACCGCACCGAGAAGGGCGATTTCCAGGCGCCACGCCAGCGCCGCTTCCTGCCGTTCCCGGGTTCGGCGCTGTCCAAGCGGCCGCCGCCGTGGCTGCTGGTGGCCAATCTGCTGGATACGCAGAAGGTGTGGGGCATGACCCTGGCCGCGATCGAACCGGACTGGGTGATTGCCGAGCTGCCGCACTTGCTGCTGCGCAAGCACTTCGATCCGCACTGGTCGCGCGCGCAGGGACAGGTGCTGGCCTCCGAGCAGATCAGCCTGTTCGGCCTGGTGCTGGCGCCGAAGAAGCCGGTGCATTACGGCCGCATCGAGCCGAGCGAGGCACATGACATCTTCGTGCGCCAGGCATTGGTGACCGGCGAGATCAACACCCGCGCCAGTTTCGTGGCCGACAACCAGAAAGTGCTGGAGGTCGCCCGCGAGGAGGAAGCCAAGCTGCGCCGCGCCGGCATTGTTGCCGACGAGGACTGGCAGGCGCGCTGGTACCTGGACCGGGTACCGCCGCAGATCCATTCGGCGGCGGGGCTGGATACCTGGTGGAAGGGACTGGCACCGGAACAGCGCAAGGCGCTGCATTGGTCGCTCGCAGACTTGCTGCCCGGCGAGGGCAGTGAGCAGGAGCGCTACCCGAAATACCTGGCGCTGGGCCAGGCGCGGTTGCCGCTGCACTACCGCTTCGAGCCGGGTGCCGACGATGACGGCGTGACCCTGGACGTGCCGCTGCACCTGCTCAATGCATTGGACCCGGTGCAGCTGGGCTGGCTGGCGCCGGGCTTCGTCGCCGACAAGGCCTCGGCACTGATCCGCAGCCTGCCCAAGGCAATGCGTCGCAACTACGTGCCGGCGCCGGACTTCGGCCGCGCGTTCTATGAGGCGTTTCCGCAGCCCAGCGCCGATGCCATCACCGGCGAACTGGCGCGTTTCCTGTCACGTGCAACCGGTGCCACCGTGACCGCGCTCGATTTCGAGCCCGGTTCGATCGAGCCGCACCTGCACATGAACCTGCGGCTGCGCGACGAGCAGGGCAAGGTGCTGGCCACTTCGCGTGATCTGGACGCACTGCGCGCGAAATTCGGCGGTCGTGCCGGCGATGCCTTCGCTGCACGCGCTGGCCGCGAGATGGCGGCCGATGGCCTGCGCACGTTCCCGGCCACGCCGATACCGTTGCAGGTGCCCGGTGAAGCCGGCGTTCCGGCCTATCCGGCATTGCTGGACGAGGGTGACAGCGTGGCGCTGCGCATCTTCGCCGATCGGCAGCAGGCACAGGAGGCTCACCCGCTGGGCGTGCGCCGGCTGCTGGAGATCGCCCTGGCCGAGAAGGTCAAGCAGGCGCGCAAGCAGCTGCCGGTGGGCGCCAAGACCGGCCTGTTGTATGCGGCGATCGAGTCGCAGGAGCGCCTGCGTGGTGACCTGGTGGATGCGGCGATGAACGCTGTGTTGGCGGAGGGCCTGGAAGACATCCGCGATGCGGCGGCCTTCGAACAGCGCCGTGAGCATGCGGCCAAGGCCCTGTTCGGCGAGGCCATGTCGCGGCTGAAACTGGCCGAAACCATCCTGGCGCTGGTGGCGGAACTGAAGCCGATGCTGGAAGCACCGTTGATGGGTTGGGCGCGCGGCAACCTGGACGACATGGAAGCGCAGCTGTCCGGGCTGATCCACCCCGGTTTCCTGCGCGATACGCCGGCCGACGCGCTGGCGCAGTATCCGCGCTACCTGAAGGCCATGATCCTGCGCACCGAACGCGCCAAGCGTGATCCGCCACGTGACCAGGCACGCATGCTGGAACTGCATCCGTTCCTGGAAGCGCTGGAAACGGCAGAGCAGCAGGGCCTGCGCGATCGCCCGCAATGGCAGGCGCTGCGCTGGGATCTGGAAGAGCTGCGGGTGTCACTGTTCGCGCAGGAGCTGGGGGCACGTACCGGCATTTCGGCGAAGAAGCTGGCGCAGCGGGTGACGGCACTGCGCCAGGCCTCGTAACCCGCGACCCGACCCCGCCGGACGATGACCGGCGGGGTACGGTGGAATGTCATCCACGCGTGGCGTGGATCCACTACTTGGAGCGGCGCACCTTGGGCTGGCTGTTCACGCCTTCCACCTTCATGTACCACACGCCCATCACGCCGGGCTTGATGCTGACCTTGGGCGATTGCTTGCGCACGCCGACCACGCTGGTGCTGTCGGTCTGCTCCCATTCCTGGCCGTTGTCCAGCACGTAGACGCGGCCCTTGCCGAAGCCACGGAACTCGCCCTGCAGCACGCCGGTGATCGGCTCGCTGCTGCCGAAATCGAAGAACCCGCGGTTCTTCACGATCACTTCCTGGCGGCCCTGTTCGCGGGCTTCTTCGCGTACCGCTGCCACAGCCTGGGTCGTCGCCGCTTCAACCTTGCCCTGCAGCCAGCGGTTGAGCGTGGCCAGTTCCTGCGCGCTCAGCTTGTCCAGGCCGGCCGCCTTGAATTCGGTCGGCGACATCTGCTGCTGCAGGTCACCGTCCACCACGCGCTGGGCCAGCGCAGGCGCCGACAGGGACAGCAGCAGTGCGGCGCAGGCCAGCAGCCGTGGACGGAAACGTGGGGCGATCGAGGGCATGGCGGAACTCTCCTGGGTTTGCCGGCGAGTGTAGCGGCATGTCTTCATGCCGGGTGATGGTGGCTGCGGTGATTGTCCCTGAACGGCGCCGGCGCTAGTGTAGGAACCTCTGTCTTGCCTGCTCGATGCTGTGAACCGCGCTTCTGTCCCCGGCCTGGATGCCTTGTTGAACCGTCCCTCCGCCGCGGTGCTGCCCGCTCCGCTGCGCCAGGCCCTGCGCGAACACTGGGAAGCACCGGAGTGCGACCACCAGATGCGCGCCAGCTGGTCGGTGCTGGGAGATACCCTCGATGCACTGTCGATGCTCTCGGCCGACGAAGGCGCGGTGGTTGCCGCGCTGTTGTTCGACCTGCCCGGCCTGCGCGCCAGCCTGGACCAGCTGCCGCTGGGCAACCACAAGGCGGCGGTGATCGGCCTGCTCGACGGCCAGGACGCCGCCGATCCGGTCTGGGCGCTGCATGCTGGCCGCGAGGCCGGGCGCAACAGCGAGGGCCTGCGCCGCCTGCTGCTGGCGATCATCCGCGACCTGCGCGTGGTGCCGATCCTGCTGGCCCGGCAGCTGGCGAGAATGCGCGCTGCCGACAAGCTGGACGACGAGCAGCGCCGGGCGCTGGCGCAGCTGACCCGCGACATCCATGCGCCGCTGGCCAACCGGTTGGGCATCTGGCAGCTGAAGTGGGAGCTGGAGGACCTGGCGTTCCGCCACCTGGAGCCGGAAACCTACCGCCGCATCGCGCGCGAAGTGGACGAAACCCGCGTGGCGCGCGAGCGCTACGTGCAGAACGTGAAGAAGCAGCTGTCGCGCGAGCTGGCCGCACAGGGCATCCATGCCGAAGTGAGTGGCCGCCCCAAGCACATCTACAGCATCTGGCGGAAGATGCAGAAGAAGCGGCTGGCGTTCGACCAGCTGTACGACATCCGCGCGGTGCGGGTGATGGTCGACGACGTCGCCGCCTGCTACGCCGCGCTGGGTGTGGTGCATGCGCTGTGGGCCCCGGTGCCGAGCGAGTTCGACGATTACATCGCACGCCCGAAGGCCAACGACTACCGTTCGCTGCACACCGCCGTGGTCGGCCCGGAAGGGCGCACGATCGAAGTGCAGATCCGCACCCACGAGATGCATTCCCAGGCCGAGCTGGGCGTGGCCGCGCACTGGAAGTACAAGGAAGGCGGCAAGGGCGCGGAAAAGTCGTTCGATCGCAAGATCACCTGGATGCGCCAGCTGCTGGAGCAGGCGCAGGACGGGCAGGGCAATGAACTGGCCGGGGCACTCGACGCCGAGCTGACCGAGGACCGGGTCTATGCGCTCAGCCCGAAGGACGAGGTGCTGGACCTGCCCCAGGGGGCCACGCCGCTCGATTTCGCCTACCAGGTACATACGATGGTGGGCCACCGCTGCCGTGGCGCCAAGGTCAATGGCCGCATCGTGCCGCTGACCTATCGCCTGCGCAGCGGCGACCGTGTCGAGATCCTCACCGGCAAGGAGGCCGACCCCCGCCGCGACTGGCTGATGCCCGCGCTGGGCTTCCTGGCCAGCAACCGCTCGCGCGAAAAGGTGCGCAGCTGGTTCCACAAGCTGGACCGCGCGCGCAACGTGCAGGCCGGGCGCGAACTGCTCGAGCGCGAGCTGAAGCGCCTGGGGCTGCAGCATTCGGATCTGGCGGTGGCGGCGAAGAAGTTCCATGCCGACAGCGTTGACGACCTCTACATCCAGGTGGCGCTGGGCGACACCGGCCCGAACCAGGTCAGCCGTACGCTGCTGGAGGCAGAGCGCGCGGCCAGCCAGCCGGCCCCTGCGCCGGCGCTTCCGCGCCCGACCGCCCGCCGCGAGAACCTGGGCAAGTCCAAGTTCACGGTGCAGGGCGTGGGCAATCTGCTGGTGCAGCTGGCGCGCTGCTGCCAGCCGGTGGCCGGCGAACCGATCGTCGGCTACCTCACCCGTAGCCGCGGTGTCACCGTGCACCGGGCAGACTGTGCCGCGCTGGCCCGGCTGGCGGCCACCAGCCCGCAGCGCATCCTGCCGGTGGAATGGGGCCAGGCCGGGGGCGGCTACGAGGTGGACGTGGTGGTCGATGCGGTCGACCGCCGCTGGCTGCTGAAGGACATCACCAACCTGATCGCCCAGGAAGACGCCTACGTGCTCGACATCCACAGTGACAACGTGCGCAACAGTGGCCGTGCCCATCTGCGCCTGAGGCTGAAGGTCAGCGACTACGACCAGTTGTCGAACCTGCTGGGCAAGCTGGACGCGCTGCCGGGCGTGAGCGAGGCGCGTCGCCTCGGCTGAGCTTCACGCCGCCCCGGCTACCCTGCACGCATGGAACGCGAGCCCCCGCATCGCCCGCATGGCGCTGAACACCCTGCGCTGGATCGCGTCCGCCGCGAAGGCCGCTGGTGGTGGCTGCAGGCACGTCATGCGCGGCGGGTCTGGCGATGGGCGCTGGTCGCGGCGCTGGCGGTGTTCGTGCTGCTGGTGCTGCTGCGCAAGCCGCTGGCCGACTGGTTCTGGGACGAGCCGCAGATCGAACAGCTGCTGGTCGAAGGCGATCGCGCGCTCGCCGCCGGCCGGCTGAGTGCGGCCGACGGCAGTGGTGCGCGGGAGCGCTACCAGGCGGTGCTGGCACTGGATGGCGATCGGCCGCAGGCGCGCCAGGGCCTTGCGCGAACCGCCGCGGCAGCACTGCAGCAGGCCCGCGACAAGCTGCAGGGCGACGATCTGGAGGGCAGCGCGCAGTCACTGGCGCTGGCCCGCGAGCTGCAGGTGCCGCAGGGCGACGCCGACGCCGTGGCCCGTCAACTGCAGGCGCGGCGTAGCGCCGGCGCCGGTATCGGCGCGTTGCTGGCCCAGGCCCGCAATGCGTTCGCGGCCGGCCGGCTGGACGATGGCGACAGCAGTGCGTTGCCGCTGTTCCAGCGCATCCTGGCACTGCAGCCGGACAACCTGCCCGCTCTGGAAGGGCGCGAGGATGCACTGAGCGATCTGCTGCAGCACGCGCGCGCCCTGGCCGGACGCGGGGAACTGGCTGAAGCCGCTGCGACGTTGCAGCGCGCGCGCCTGTTCGATGCAGGCCACGCCGATCTTCCCGCCAGCCAGGAGGCCCTGGCACGGGCGGTCGACGAGCGCTTGCGGCAGGCACAGCGCGCACTTCAGCGACAGCAGCTGGAACGTGCCGCAAAGGGGTTCCTGGCCGTGCTGGCGGTGGCGCCGGACGATCCCACTGCCCAGCGGGGCCGCGAGCAGGTGCTGCAGGCGGTGCTGGCGCGAAGCCAGATCCAGGCCGACGATTTCCAGTTCGAGGCGGCGCAGCGTGATGCCGTGCTGGCCGAAGCACTGGGCGCTTCGCAGGCGGCACGACAGCAACTGGTGCAGCGCCTGCAGCGTGCACGGCAGGCCCGGGAGGCACTGCAGCAGCCCGCAGTGAGCAACGCGCAGCGTGAACGCGAGCTGCGCGATCACCTGCGCCGGATAGAACGCGCCGAGCGCGCAGGCCAATGGATCAGCCCGCCGGGGCACAGCGCATTCGATGCCCTTCGCGAAGCACAGGCGCTGGCACCGCGCGATTCACGTGTGAAGGCCGCGGCCGCGCGCCTGCTGCCTGCCAGTCGCCGTTGTTTCGACGACAATCTCCGGCAGAACCGGGTGCAGGCTGCAGGTGCCTGCCTGCAGGCCTGGCAGACGTTGTCTCCCACCGCTGGCGGCCTGCCTGCGGCCCGCCAGCGCCTCGCGCAGCGTTGGATTGCGATTGGCAGCGAACGATTGGGCAACGGAGATGTCGCCTTTGCCGAACGTGCGCTCCAGCAGGCGGGCGAGCTTGGCGTCGGCCCTTCCAGCAGCGAGTACCAGCAGTTGCGGCAGCGCCTGCGCGACATCGGGGTGTCGTCGCCCTGAGCCCGCCGCTGCCGGAGGGACCGCTATAGTAGCCACCCCTCGCAACATCCCCACGGAGTGCCGATGACCGTCCTTGTTTCCGGAGCCACCAGCCAGATCGGCCGGTTCCTGCTGCCGCGCCTGGTGCAGGCGCATGGGCGGGTACAGGCGGTGAGCCGGCAACCGCAACCGGCACAGGACGGCGTGCAGTGGCTGTGCGGGGACCTGGCGGCTGCGCTGGACAGCGTGCCGTCTCCGGACTGGCAGGCGATTGCCAGCTTCGGCCCCCTTGAAGCATTGGCGCAGTGGTTGTCGCGGCAGACGGCGGCCCCCGCGCGGCAGGTCATCGCCACCAGTTCGATGAGCGTGCTGAGCAAGCAGAATTCCGAGCAGGCCGACGAGCAGGACGTCGTGGCGATGCTGCAGCGGGGCGAAGCGGGCCTGATCGCGCAGGCCGAGCGTCTTGGCATGGGCTGGACGATCCTGCGGCCGACCCTGATCTATGGGGCCGGCATCGACCGCAGCATCACCCCGATCGTGCAGCGTGCGCTGCGTCTGCGCCTGTTTCCGATTCCGCTGGTGGGAGGCCTGCGCCAACCGGTGCATGCCGACGATATCGCCCGCGCCGTGGTGGCCTGCATCGCCACCGGTGCAGCGTCGGCACGGGTGCTGGAAATCGGCGGTGGCGAGCGCCTGCCCTATCACGCGATGTTCCGCCGCGTGCACGCCAGTCTGGCACAGCCGACATTGGCGCTGCCGTTGCCGGGCGCGGCACTGCGGGGCCTGGCCGCGGTGCTGCCGCGGGCGCGTGGTCCGGTGTCACGCCTGCAGCAGGATCTGATTGCGGACAATGGCCCACTGCAGGCGCTGCTGGATGTACATCCGCGGCCGTTCCAGCCCGACGCGGACACGTGGCGACCGATGAGCGCGGCCCTGGCCGTGCAGCGGATCGCTGCGTATCCCGGCAACGGCTAGCCAGCCACCATATCCATCCTCTTGGGGGGGCTCTGCTACCATCCCCTGGCCCTTGTTTCCGCGAGTACGTTCGATGCCTGACGCGCCATCCCGATCGGCCCCTGCCGAGCGCATTGGCGTCGCGCTGTGCACCTACAACGGTGCGTGCTACCTGCAGGCGCAGCTGGACAGCATCCTCGACCAGGATCTTCCGGTGAACGAAGTCATGATCGGCGATGACGGTTCCAGCGACCAGACGCTGCAGCTGCTGCAGGCCTTCGTGCCGCGTGCACAGGCGCTGAGCATCCGTGTCGAGATCGTCCAGCACGCGCGCAATCTCGGCTATGTGCGCAATTTCGCCGATGCACTGATGCGTTGCCAGGCCGACATCCTGTTCCTGTGCGACCAGGATGATGTCTGGCATGCGGGGCGTGTCCGCCGCTATGTTCAACGCTTCCAGGCAGACCCGGCCCTGTTGCTGCTGCACAGCGACGCATGGCTGGTGGACGCGCAGGGTGCGCCGCTTGGCCAGCGGCTGCTGGAGGTACTGGTGGTCCATCCGGCCGAGGTCGAGCTGGAACGCTCGGGCCTTGCGATCGACGCGATCCTGCTGCGCAACTTCATCACCGGTGCCACCTGCGCGCTGCGCCGCGGGCTGCTGGCCGGATCGCTGCCGGTCCCGCCGGGCTGGAGCCACGACGAATGGCTGGCGGTCCACGCATCGCTGCGTGGAGGATTGGACATGCTGGCCGAACCGACCATCGACTACCGGCAGCATGGCAACAACCAGATCGGTGCCAGTCGCCGCGGTTTCCTGCAACGCCTGCGCCATCTCGATCTGTTCGATTCACAGGCGCGCCAGCGCACGGCCGGGCGCCTGCTGGCCCTGGCCGATCTGCTGGGGCAGCGCGGCGTGGTGGTGGCGCCGGAGCGCTTCCAGGGACTTCACGCGCTCGCCTGGCGCATGGCCTGGTCGCGACTGCAGCTGTATCGCCGCGTGGATGTGCCGGCAGGCTGGATCGCCCATGATGCGCCGCGGTTGATCGCACGCCTGGCCAACGTCTGCCTGGCGGGGGGCGGCTGGAAAGGGGGCTGGGCAGCGCTTGCGGGTGCGTGGGCCGGGTGGCGGGCGCCGCGCGCTGCTTGAACTGCAGTGAAACCGCGGGCCATCGCCTGCCAGCCACCGCGGCGCCTGCGTTAGACTCGCCAGACCCTACCTGCCTGCATGCCCGTGCCCCGACGCTACGATTCCGACGACATCGACGATTTCGACGACGACCAGCAGGACGACAGCCCGCTGTGGCGGCGTCGCCTGATCACCTGGAGCATGGCTGCGGTCGCGTTGGGATTGGGCTTCCTGATCCCTTATACGCTGTACCTGAACCAACAGGTGACCCAGCGCTTCGGTGAACTGCGCTGGCAGATCCCGACCCGGGTATATGCGCGGCCGCTGGTGCTCACACCCGGCAAGGCGATGGACGCGGCGACCCTGAAGACCGAACTCGCCGCATCCGCCTACCGCGATGACGGGCAGGGCAAGGAGCCGGCGACCTATGCGGTGAACGGCGGGCGCTTTGTCATTTCCAGCCGTGGCTACAACGATGTGGATGGCCGCGTCGCACCGCGTCGGCTGGAACTGTCGCTGGCAGACGGTGCGGTTGCGTCGCTGCGTGATGCCGACAACCGCAAGGCGCTTAAGGCTGCGCGCCTGGACCCGGCACGTATTGCCACCCTGTACGGGCAGAAGCAGGAAGAACGCCGCCTGATCCGCATGGACGAGGCGCCGGACCTGCTGGTAACCGGCCTGCAGGCGGTGGAGGACAAGGACTTCAACCGTCACCACGGCATCGATCTGTCCGGCATCGCGCGCGCGGTGTGGGTGACGGTCCGTTCCGGTGGCCAGAGTCGCCAGGGGGCGTCCACGCTGACCCAGCAGCTGGCCCGCAGCGGCCTGCTCGGGATCGGCAAGGAACAGACGGTCACCCGCAAATTCAACGAAGTGCTGTACGCGCTGATCATGGAGGCGCGCTACGACAAGCGCACCATCTTCGAGGCCTATCTCAACCAGGTGTACCTGGGGCAGCGCGGCAGCCAGGCCATCCACGGCATGTCTTCCGGCGCCGAGTTCTGGTTCGGCCGTGACCTGCAATCGCTGGAAACCGAGCAGATCGCGCTGCTGATCGGCCTGGTCAAGGGCCCGTCCTACTACGATCCGCGGCGCAACCCGGAACGCGCGCTGGATCGCCGTAATTTCGTGCTGGGCAAGCTGCATGAGGCGACGCTGATCGACGATGCCGAGTACCAGCGTGCGTTGAAGGCGCCGCTGGGCGTGCCCAAAACGCCGGGCCTGGTGGCGGCCAACCGCTTCCCGGCCTATGTGGACCTGGTCCGTCGCCAGCTCGGCCATGACTATCCGGAATCGGCGCTGCAGGGCGCCGGCCTGAGCGTGATGACCGGCATGTCGCCGTCTGCGCAGGCCTATGCCGAAGGCGCGGTGACCCGCACCATCAAGTCGCTGGAAAGCAAGCGCCGTCCCGAACTGCAGGCCGGCATGGTGCTGACCGACGTGCACAACGGTGACGTGCTGGCGGTGATCGGCAGCCGTGAGGTGTCCGAGGTTGGGTTCAATCGAGCGATCGAAGCACAGCGCCCGGTCGGCTCGCTGTTGAAGCCGTTCGTGTACCTGCTGGCGCTGGCGCAGCCGGACCGCTACTCGCTGGCCAGCTGGGTCGACGATTCGCCGGTGACGGTGCAGCTCGGCCGTGGCCGCAACTGGAGCCCGGGCAACGCGGACAACCGCAGCCACGGCACCGTGCGCCTGATCGACGCGCTGGCGCATTCCTACAACCAGGCCACGGTGCGCGTGGGCATGCAGGTCGGCCCCGAGCGTGTGACCCAGCTGATCCACGTGCTGGCTGGCATCAAGGCCGAAGCGAATCCGGCGGTGATCCTCGGTTCGACCGACCAGAGCCCATACGCGATGGCACAGCTGTACCAGTTCCTCGCGTCCGGTGGCGAAATCCAGCCATTGCATGCGGTGCGTGGCGTGCTCGATCCGCAGGGCAAGCTGCTCAAGCGTTACGACAAGACCCCGGCACCGGCCCAGGAAGGCGATTCGATTGCCGCCAACCTGATCAGTGTCGGCCTGCAGCAGGTGGTTGCCAGCGGCACCGCGCAGCGGCTCAACGCCGATGGCCTCAGCCGCCTGCAGCCGGCCGGCAAGACCGGTACCACCAACGATGGTCGTGACAGCTGGTATGCCGGTTACACCGGGGATCACCTGGCGGTGATCTGGATCGGCAACGACCAGAACGAGCAGGCTGGCCTGTACGGTGCTACCGGCGCGATGCGGGTCTGGTCGGGTATCTTCCAGCGTCTTCCCAGTGCGCCGCTGCGGGTCAGCAACAAGGGCCTGGACTGGCAGTCGGTGGCCGCCAGCGGCCTCAACACGACCGACGAAGGCTGCCCGGGAGCGCGCCGCTTCCCGTTCGTGGTCGGCTATGCGCCGGCCTATGCGCCCTGTGCACCGGCGGTGTCGCCGGACGGGCAGGGCGAGGCCGAAGGCGAGGGTGGTGGCTGGCGCAGCTGGTTCGGCCTGGACCGCAAGCCGGAAGCGCCTGCCGAACCTGCCGCGACGCCCGCCGCCACTCCTCCCCCGAGCCGATGATGCCGATGAACATGCGATCCCTGCTGCAGCCCCTGGCCCTGACCGGCCTCAGCCTGGCCCTGGCCGCCTGCGTGAGCAGTGCACCGCCGGTGGTCAAGCCGGTCGATACCACCACGCCGGCGCAGCGCCTGGCCGCAGTTGACGCAGCCGCTGGCCCGGATGACAAGGAGCTGTCGGTGCAGCCGTTGCGTGACTCGCAGGTGGAAGATCTGCGGGTGACCGCGCAGGCACAACGCCAGGCCAACGATCTGGCCGGTGCCGCCAGCAGCCTGGACCATGCGCTGGAGATCGTCGCTGGTGACCCGGCGGTGCTGCAGGAGCGCGCCGAGCTGGCGCTGCTGCAGGGGCAGTGGGCGCAGGCGGAGGCGTTCGCGCGCAAGGCGGTCGACCTGGGCTCGAAGACAGGGCCGCTGTGCCGCCGGCATTGGGCGACGATCGAGCAGTCGCGCCTGGCGCGGGGCGAGAAGGAGAATGCGGTGTCGGCGCATGCGCAGATTGAGGGCTGCACGGTGCCGGGGATCAAGCGGTACTGAGTTTCCAGCCAACGGCGCAGCCCCTCGTGGCTGGCTGCTTGGCCGCGTAAAGCAAAAGCCGCGCTTGGCCGGGTGGGGTGGGTTCGCGGGGGACGCCGTAAACCCGTCCTTGGGGGCTTGGCCGCGGCATCCATGCCGCGGACACCCCCGCGAACCCGCCCCGCCCGACCTCTGACAGTTTCCGTGTGCTGCCAGCCACGGAAGAGAAAAAGAAAATCAAAAGCGGGTCGCGCGCTGCGCGCACTCGTTGTGGGGTCGGATCCGTTTTTCGCAGGAAAACGGCTCCGACCCCTTCTTGTTTCCGTTCCACCCACCGCTTCTGAAAGGGCAGTCGAGCAAGCTCGACTTTGCGAAGCACGTCCCTCCGTCACCGGGAAACTGTCGAAGGCGGGGACTGTGGGTTTGCGGGGTGTCCGCGGCATGGATGCCGCGGCCAAGCCCCCAGGGACGGGTTTACGGCGTCCCCGCAAACCCACAGTCCCCCGCCAGTCCCCAGTACAACCCAGAGCCATGAACACCGCTGTTGCTGTTGCTGGTGCTCCGGCTTGAAACGGGTGCCGGGCAGCGCCCGGCCGGGTATCCTTTCCCTCTGATGTCCGACCTTGTCCATGCCAGCCGCGAAGCCCTCAGCGACGGCGGCGCGCTCGCCTCGCACCTGGATGCCTTCGTCCCGCGTCCGGCACAGCTGCACCTGACCGAAGCCATCGCCGATGCGCTGCAGCAGCGTGACCTGCTGCTGGCCGAGGCCGGTACCGGCACTGGCAAGACCTTTGCCTATCTGGTGCCGGTGCTGCTGTCCGGGCTGCGTACCATCATTTCCACCGGAACCCGCGCGCTGCAGGACCAGCTCTACCACCGCGATCTGCCACGGGTGCGTCAGGCGCTGGGTGTCGGCCTGCGCAGTGCGCTGCTGAAGGGGCGCGCGAACTACCTGTGCCGCTATCGCCTGCAGCAGGCGCGTGGCGAGCCGCGTTTTTCCAGCCCCGAACAGGCGGCGCAGTTCCAGCGCATCCTGGCCTGGTCCGGTCGTTCGGAGTTCGGTGACATCGCCGAACTGGAAGGCCTGGCCGATGATTCGCCGCTGCTGCCGATGGTCACTTCCACTGTCGACAACTGCCTGGGTACCGACTGCCCGTTCTGGGACGACTGCTTCGTGGTGCGCGCGCGGCAGCGTGCGCAGGCGGCCGATGTGGTGGTGGTCAACCATCACCTGCTGCTGGCCGATCTGGCCCTGAAGCAGGACGGTTTCGGTGAACTGCTGCCGGGGGCGCAGGCCTTCGTCATCGACGAGGCACACCAGCTGCCCGAATTGGCCGCGCAGTTCTTCGGCGAAGGATTCGGCATGCGCCCTTGGCAGGAACTGGGCCGCGACTGCCTGGCCGAAGCGCGTGGCGTCGGCGGCGCGCAGTCGGCGCTGCAGGAACCGGTCGACCAGTTGCAGCAGGCGCTGCTGGCCCTGCGTTCGGCGATGGAGGGACTGCCGCCGCGTGGCACGCAATGGCGCGCGTTGGCGATGCCGCAGGTGCGCGATGGATTCGATACGGTGATGGCGGGGTTGGTGACGCTGGAGCAGGCACTGCAGCCGCTGCGCGAAGCCGCGGCGGGCCTGGATGCCTGCCATGCGCGGGCGCGCGAGGCGGTCTCGCGGCTCAGCCGCTGGCTGGGCGATGACGAACCTGCCCTCGATTTCGATACCGACCCGGCGGAAACCGCCACTGCCGCTGATGTGCTCTGGTACGAGCTCACGCCACGTGGTTTTCGCTGCCAGCGCACGCCGATGGATGTGTCCGGCCCGTTGCGTGAGCATCGCGAACGCAGTCGCGCGGCATGGATCTTCACCTCGGCGACGCTGACCGTGGGCGGTGGCTTCGACCACATCGCCACCCGCCTGGGCCTGGATGACCCGCATACGCTGGTCCAGCCAAGCCCGTTCAATTGGCCGGAGCAGGCGCTGTGCTACGTGCCCGAAGGCCTGCCTGATCCGGCTGCGCGGGGCTTTGGTACTGCGTTGATCCAGACCCTGCGGCCCGTGTTGCAGGCGTCGCAGGGCAGGGCATTCTTGTTGTTTGCCTCGCACCGTGCATTGCGCGAGGCCGCCGAGGCACTGCGTGATGGGCCATGGCCGTTGTTCGTGCAGGGCGAGGCGCCGCGCGCGACGCTGTTGCAGCGCTTCCGCGAGTCGGGCAATGGCGTGCTGCTGGGCTCGGCCAGTTTCCGCGAGGGCGTGGACGTGGTGGGCGAGGCGCTGAGCGTGGTGATGATCGACAAGCTGCCGTTCGCGGCACCGGACGATCCGGTGTACGAGGCACGGCTGGAGGCGATCCGCAGCCAGGGTGGCAATCCGTTCCGCGATGAGCAGCTGCCGCAGGCGGTGATTGCGCTGAAACAGGGCGTCGGTCGCCTGATCCGCAGTGAGAGCGACCGTGGTGTGTTGGTATTGTGCGACCCGCGCCTGCTCAACCGTGGCTATGGCCGGGTCTTCCTCGATTCACTGCCGCCATTCCGCCGTACCCGCAGCCTGGCCGATGTGCAGGCCTTCTTTACGCCACAATGGGCGCCCGTGGCCGATGATGCGGCTGCCCCGGCCGCCGTTGCGACCGGCCCCGAGCCGGCGCCCGGTGCCACGTTCCCCCTGTTCTGACCCGATCCGATGAAACTGCTCGCCTTTGACACCGCCACCGAAGCCTGTTCCGTTGCCCTGCATGTCGATGGGCAGGTGCTGGAACGCTTCGAGATCGCCCCGCGCCGGCATGCCGAACTGAGCCTGCCGTGGGCGGAGGCGCTGCTGGCCGAGGCCGGCATCAGCCGCCGGCAGCTGGACGGTATCGCGCTCAGCCGCGGCCCGGGTGCGTTCACCGGCGTTCGCCTGGCGATCGCCATCGCGCAAGGCATTGCGCTGGCACTGGATCGGCCGTTGCTGCCGGTCTCGACACTGCAGGTGCTGGCGCTGCGGGCACCGGCGGACGAAACGCAGATCCTGTCGGCGATCGATGCACGGATGGGCGAGCTGTACGTCGCGCGCTTCGAACGTGTAGACGGCCTGCCGGTGGCACGCGATGCCGAGCGCGTGTGCGCACCCGCTGCGGTCGCGCTGCCGGAAGGGATGTCGGCCTACGGTGTCGGCACCGGTTTCGGCGCAGCCGAGGGGGCACTGGTGACCCAGCTGGGCACCGGCCTGCGCGGCTTTGATGCGACGGCGCTGCCGCGGGCGTCGGATGTATTGGCACTGGCGCTGCCGGCGTTCGCTCGCGGCGAAGCCATTGCACCGGAGAAGGTCGAGCCGGCGTACCTGCGTGACAATGTGGCGCTGACCCTGGTCGAGCAGCAGGCCGCTCGCGAGGCGAAGGCGAAGGCCAACGGCTGAGCCCCTCGTGGCAGACGGTAGAGTCGACTGTTAGTCGACTGGCATCGTGAGAGGGCCGGGCGGGTGGGCTGCGCAGGGGACGCCGCAAGTACGTCCCTGTAGGCTCGATCGCGCCATCCATGGCGCTCACGCCCCTGCGCAGCCCACCCGCCCGGCCTTTGACAGTTTCCGTGTGCGTCCGCCACGGAAAATCAAAAAGAAAATCAAAATCAGAAGCGGGTCGCTTCGCTCGCATCCACGCATGGCGTGGATGTGTGTCGACCAAGGTCGACACCTACCAAAAGCGATGATGCGCCGCGATCTGTCGGAGGTGGGGCGGTGTCGGGTGGCGGGGTATCCGCGGCATGGATGCCGCGGCTAAGCCTACAGGGACGTACTTGCGGCGTCCCCGCCGCCCGACACCGCCCCGCCAAGCCCAGCATCCTGACCGCTGCTGTTGACGTTGATTTTGACGTTGCTCCAGCCTTGCAGCGGGTCCCGGGCCGCAGGCCCGGGCACCAAAACCCTATCGGTCGTCGTGCAGGGTGCCGCCCGGCAGGAACACCCACGTACGGGTAACCTGCAGGATGTCGATTTCGTCTTCAGTCTTCGGCAATGGCGGGAACGGCTGGGCCAGCTGCACCACCCGCAGTGCGGCCTCATCCAGCAATGGCGTCCCGCTCGAACGCAGGATCCGGCTGCTCTCCACGCTGCCATCGCGACGCACGCCCACGCTGATCACTACCTGGCCGCCGAGGCGGCGCTGCCGCGCCTCATCCGGGTAATTCAGGTTGCCTACCTTCTCGGCACGGTCGACCCAGGCGCGCAGGTAATTGGCATAGGCATACTCACGCGTGCTGGCCGACACGAACTTGCGGTTCGGGCGCTTGGCGTACTGCGCCGAGCGCAGATGTACTTCGGCAGCCAGCCGCGCCATCTCCACGTCGCGCTGTTCGCGTGCGCTCAAGGGCGCATCCGGTTCGGGCTGATCCGGCGTGGGGCGGGACTGCGCCTGCGCCACCACCTCTTCGCCATTGCGGCTGCTGACCACCCGTGCCTGTGGCGGCGGAACCGGCGCGGCCGATTGCTGCTGCTGTGGAACCGGGCTGATTCCGGACTGGGCCTGCGGCACGATGCCGGCCTGGTTGTCGCGCGGACGCTGTGCGCGGTCGTGCTCGCCACCGCCCTCCTGGTTGGCCGCGGCCAGAAAATCGGCCTGCTTCGGGGTCAGCGCGGTGCGGGTCTGGCTGAAAATGACTTCCAGTGTCGGCACCAGCGGCGCATCGCCCTTCACGGCGAAGCCCACGCCCAGGATCAGCAGGGCGTGGACCAGCACCGACAGCGCGATGGTCGCCCCCAGCCGTTGCGCTTCGCGCGGCGGCGGGGGCAGGACGGCAGGTGCGGCAGACATCAGCGCAGGCCGGCCTCGAGTGCGTCGAACAGGGTGCCGGCGATGTTCAGGCCGTACTGCGCGTCCAGTTCGCGCACGCAGGTCGGGCTGGTCACGTTGACCTCGGTCAGGTAATCGCCGATCACGTCCAGGCCGACGAAGCGCATGCCGCGGCGCTTCATCTCCGGGCCGACCTGGGCGGCGATCCAGCGGTCGCGCTCGCTCAGCGGGCGGCCTTCGCCGCGGCCGCCGGCGGCCAGGTTGCCGCGGAATTCATCGCCCTGCGGGATGCGCGCCAGGCAGTAGTCCACCGGTTCGCCATCGACCAGCAGGATGCGCTTGTCGCCGGCGGTGATGTCGGGAATGAACTTCTGGGCCAGCGCCAGCTTGCGGCCGCCGTCGGTCAGGGTTTCCAGGATCACGTTCAGATTCGGATCGCCCTGGCCGCTGCGGAAGATCGAGCGGCCGCCCATGCCGTCCAGCGGCTTCAGCACGGCCTGGCCGTGCTCCAGCGCAAAGGCCTTCAAGACCTTCGCGTCGCGGCTGACCAGGGTCGGCGGACAGCACTGCGGGAACAGCAGCGCGGCCAGCTTCTCGTTGTAGTCGCGCAGGCCCTGCGGGTTGTTGACCACGCAGGCGCCAGCCGCTGCGGCCACGTCCAGCACCTGGGTGTCGTAGATGTATTCGGCGTCGACCGGCGGGTCCTTGCGCATCAGCACTATCTGGCCGGGGCCGAACTCGGTGCGGCTGAATGCGCCCAGCTCATACCAGCCGGCCGGGTCGTCGCGCACCTGCAGCGGCGCGGTCTGGGCCACCGCTACGCCACCCTCCAGGGCCAGGCCGCCCGGGCGCACGTAGTGCAGGGCATGGCCGCGGCGCTGGGCTTCCAGCAGCATGGCGAAGGTGGTGTCCTTGGCGATCTTGATGTGGGCGATGGGATCCATCACCACGATGACGTTCAACGGCATGGGCGCACCTGTCAGGCAAGGCGTTGATGGTAGCGGCAACGCCGCTCGCGCGCCTCCCCGCCGTCCTGCAACGCAGCGTCCGCCCGGCGGTCGCGCACGCATTGCGAAACCCGTCACGTTCAGGAGGGTGCCATGCCCCGCGCCATGGGGCGGCCTTGAAGCGGGCGCGGAAAGTGCGATATAGATACGCTTTCGTAGCGGCCCCCGCCAGAGATCGGGCCGTGCGCTTGGGGATAGGCAATGACTGAAAACACGACTGCGGGCGGGGAACTCGCAGGACTCCGGGTGATGGTCATCGATGATTCGAAGACCATCCGCAGGACTGCGGAAACGCTGCTCAAGCGCGAAGGCTGCGAGGTGGTCACCGCCACCGACGGCTTCGAAGCGCTTGCGAAGATCGCAGACCAGCAGCCGCAGATCATCTTCGTCGACATCATGATGCCGCGCTTGGACGGGTACCAGACCTGTGCGCTGATCAAGGGCAACCAGCTGTTCAAGGCGACCCCGGTCATCATGCTCTCGTCCAAGGATGGCCTGTTCGACAAGGCGCGGGGACGCATCGTCGGCTCGGAGCAGTACCTGACGAAGCCTTTCACGCGTGAAGAACTGCTGGGTGCCATCCGCACATACGTCAACGCCTGACCAGGGGGGAAAGGCACAATGGCTCGTATCGTTCTGATCGAGGATTCACCGACCGACCGCGCGGTGTTCACCCAGTGGCTGCGCCGTGCCGGCCACGAGGTGCTGGAGGCGGACAATGCCGAGGATGGACTGCAGCTGGTCCGCGACCAGGTGCCGCAGCTGGTGCTGATGGACGTGGTACTGCCCGGCATGAGCGGCTTCCAGGCCACCCGCGCGATGGCCCGTGATGCGGCGATCAAGCACATCCCGGTGATCATCGTCAGTACCAAGGCGATGGAAACCGACAAGGCATGGGGCCTGCGCCAGGGCGCGGCCGATTACATCGTCAAGCCGCCGCGCGAGGATGAACTGATCGCGCGGATCAACGAACTGGTGGCCTGATGCGCTCGCCCTTCGACATTCTCGAAGCCTACGAACGGCGCAGCCTGGCCCATGCGGTGCAGCTGCCCGAGCGGCAGTTCGCCCAGGACCTCTGGCGTGGCGTGGGTTACCGCGTCGGCCAGCGCCGGCTGGTGTCCGATTTCCGCGAAGTGGTGGAAATCGTGCCGATGCCGCCGGTGACCCCGGTGCCGTGCGCGCAGCCGTGGCTGCTGGGCGTGGGCAATCTGCGCGGCAACCTGTTCCCGGTGGTCGACCTGAAGTACTTCCTGGAAGGCACGCGTACCGTGCAGCAGGAAGGCCAGCGCGTGCTGATCATGCGCCAGGCCGGCGGCGACGTCGCCCTGACCATCGATGAACTGTTCGGCCAGCGCAGCTTTGAACTGGACCAGCAGATCGCGGCCGGCACGCTGGCCGAAGGGCGCTACGGCCACTTCGTCGATCGCGCCTTCCACGCCGACGGCCACGACTGGGGCGTGTTCTCCCTCTCGCTGCTGTCGCGTACCCCTGAATTCCGGCAAGCCGCGGCCTGAGGCCGGGCATTGCCCCCTGCATTGAAGATCGAGGTTGAACGATGAGTACTGCTTCGGACGCCACCAAGACCGGCAAGCTGCGGCTGGGCGGCAGCAACCTCTGGCTGTTCCTGCTGCTGGCATCGATGATCCTGTTCGGCGTCAACACCGGCGTCGCCACCTGGCAGGGCAGTCGCCTGGCCGATGCCGGTTCCAAGGCGGCCGACCTGCAGGTGCTGTCGCAGCAGCTGGCCAACCAGGGCCGTGACGCGGTGGGCGGCAACGCGCAGGCGTTCACCGCCTTCAAGGCGACCCGCAACGCGATCGAACAGAACGTGTCGACACTGCAGGGGCGCTACGGCAAGGAGCCGGGCGTGTCCGGTGCCATCGCCACCCTGGGCGAGACCTGGGCGCCGCTGGGCAAGCAGGCCGGGCAGCTGGTCGCCAGTGAACCGGCGGTGCTGGCGCTGGCTGGCAACGCCAACAACTTCACCGGTGCGGTGCCGGGCCTGCAGGCCCAGCTGAACGAGCTGGTGCGTGCGATGTCGGCCTCCGGCGCGCCGTCGTCGCAGGTGTACAGCGCCCTGCAGCAGGTGGTGGTGGCCGGCTCCATGGCCCGTCGCGTGACCGAAATGCGCGCCGGTGGCAGCGCCGCAGCGACGTCCGGCGATGCACTGGCACGCGACATCACCGTGTTCTCGCAGGTGCTCGACGGCCTGCGCAACGGCAACGAGGAACTGGGTATCACCGCCGTGCGCGGTGCTGCCGCCGTGGCCGCGCTGGAGCAGTCGCAGCAGAAGTGGGAAGCGATGAAGCAGGACGCCGACGCGATCCTGGCCAGCTCGCGCCAGCTGTTCGCCGCGCAGTCCGCAGCCACCGCGCTGGGCCAGGGCTCGGCGCACATGCTGGACGACAGCCGCAAGCTGTTCGACGCGTTCTCCTCGTTCGGCTCGGTGTCCGATACCCGCCTGTTCCCGAACTTCTGGATCGGCGTGGTGTCCGGCGCACTGTCGCTGATCGCGATCATCGGCTTCGTCTCCACCAACGTGCGCAGCCGCTCGCGCGAGCAGGAACTGCGCTACCAGACCCAGGTGGAGTTCAACAGCCGAAACCAGCAGGCGATCATGCGGCTGCTGGACGAAATCTCCTCGCTGGGTGAGGGCGACCTGACTGTGAAGGCCTCGGTGACCGAGGACATGACCGGCGCCATCGCCGACGCGATCAACTACGCCGTCGACGAGCTGCGACACCTGGTGACCACCATCAACGACACCTCGGCCAAGGTCGCGCTGTCCACCCAGGAAACCCAGGCCACCGCCATGCAGCTGGCAGAGGCGGCGGGCCACCAGGCCAACCAGATCACCTCGGCGTCGGACCGCATCGGCGAAATCGCGGCGAGCATCGAACAGGTGTCGCGCAACTCGGCCGAGTCGGCCGACGTGGCACAACGTTCGGTGGTGATCGCCGCCGAAGGTGCCGGCGTGGTGCGCGAGACCATCCAGGGCATGGACCAGATCCGTGACCAGATCCAGGAAACCTCCAAGCGCATCAAGCGCCTGGGTGAGTCGTCGCAGGAAATCGGCTCGATCGTGGAACTGATCAACGACATTTCCGAACAGACCAACATCCTGGCGTTGAACGCGGCAGTGCAGGCGGCGTCGGCAGGTGAAGCAGGCCGCGGTTTCGCGGTCGTGGCCGACGAAGTGCAGCGCCTGGCAGAACGTACCTCCGGCGCGACCCGACGCATCGAGAACCTGGTGCAGGCCATTCAGGCCGATACCAACGAAGCGGTCACCTCGATGGAACAGACCACCGCCGAAGTGGTGTCCGGTGCACGTCTGGCCGAGGACGCCGGCACCGCGCTGACCGAGATCGAGCGCGTGTCCAATGCACTGAACACCCTCATCAAGAACATCTCCATCGCCGCCCAGCAGCAGTCGGCTGCGGCCTCGGACATCACCCGCACCATGGGCGTGATCCGGCAGATCACCGGCCAGACCTCGCAGGGTGCCGGGCAGACCGCCGAATCGATCGGCCACCTCGCGCAGCTGGCGGCCGACCTGCGTCGTTCGGTCGCCGACTTCAAGCTGCCGGCGTGACGCGGGCAGGGCGGCGAGCAAGGAACCAGTCGATGAAGCATTTCCATTCCCCACGCCAGAACTCGCGCGGCTTCCGCGCGGCGGCGAACGGAGCGCGTCCATGAGCAGTCTGCGCGATGCGATGAGCCACGCAGCGCTGGGCTGGGTCAAGCCCGAGCTGGACGAGACCCTGCGCCAGGTGCGCAACGAAGTCGAGTACTACGCGGAAGACCCGACCGACGCCAGCCGCATGCGCATCTGCGCCGGCTACCTGCACCAGGTACAGGGCACCCTGCGCATGGTCGAGCTGTACGCCCCGGCCATGGTGGCCGAGGAGCTGGAACAGCTGGCCAATGCCATCGGCGCCGGTGGCGTGGCCGATCGGGATGAAGCCTGCGCGACCCTGATGCGTGGCAGCGTGCTGCTGCCCGATTACCTGGAGCGCCTGCAGAACGGTCACCGTGACATCCCGATCGTGCTGATGCCGCTGCTGAACGAGATCCGTGCCGCACGTGGCGAAGAGGGCGTGCATGACAGCGTGCTGCTGGCATTCGCACCGGACAGCGTCACCGCCACCGAGGCCGAGCTGGACCATGCCCGTGGCAGCCTGAGCGGGCGCAACCGCGAGCTGCTCGATACCGTGGGCAGTGCAGTGAAGGAAGAATTGCTGCGCATCAAGGATGCGCTGGACCTGCACCTGCGTACCGGCGGTGCGCCGGAGCAACTGCAGACCCAGGCCAACGAGCTCGGTGCGGTCGCCGATACGCTGGGCATGATGGGCCTGGGCGTGGCCCGCGGCGTGGTCGTGCAGCAACGTGATGCCCTGCGTGGCGTGGTCGAGGGCCGCCAGCAGATCGACGAAAACCTGCTGCTGGATATCGCCGGGGCGCTGCTCTACGTGGATGCGTCGCTGGATGACCAGGTCGCCCACCTGGGCGCCGGCGGCAGTGGCCAGGACGATCCGAGCGCAGTGGAGAACCGGCGCACGGTAGAGGTGCTGGCGCACGAGGCCATCGCCAACTTCGCCGCCGCGCGCGAGCACTTCGTCGCGTTCATTGAAACCAGCTGGAACCATGCCGAGCTGCACGACGTGCCGCGCCTGCTGGGCGATGTGTCCGGTGCGCTGCGCATGCTCGACCTGGGTACCGCCGCCGATTACCTGCGCGGTGTGCAGCAGTACATCGAAGCCGAGCTGATCGGTCGCCAGCGCGTGCCGAGTGGCCGCCAGCTGGACACGCTGGCCGACGCCATGGCCAGCCTGGAGTACTACCTGGAAGCCCTGCGCGACCGTCGTCCGGGTCGCGAGGACATCCTCGACATCACCCGCAGCAGCCTTGAGGCGCTGCGCTATTGGCCGTTGCCGGACCACGATGCGGCTGAGCCGGCAGCGTCCGTGCCGCAGTCGATCGAGCGTGAGCCGGTCGTGCTGCAGGGCGAGGCACTGCAGCCAGAGCACATCGAGATCCCGGTACAGTCGGCCGCGCCGGCACCCGGTGAGGTGCCGGTACCGCTGCCGGACTTCACCTTCGATCCGCCACCGGCCACGCCTTCGCCGGCAGCGGCGGACAACAGCTTGATGTTCGGTGGGCTGGGATCCGTCGCCTCCGCGCCGCTTGCGCTGCGTGACGAGTCGGATGCACCGCTGGTCTTTGCCGCCTCCAGTGCACCTGCACCCGAGGTCCCGCAATGGGATCTGGCACCGTTCCATCCTGAGACCGATCCGCTCGCTCCAGCGGACGATGAGCGCAGTCCGACGTTTGCCAGCTTCGATCCGGTCAGTTTCGAACAGCTCGATGCAGGGCAGGGCGCCGCCGCCCATTGGACGCTGTCGGAGGCGGCTCTGCCAGTGCAGTCCGATGCGACAAGCGGCCTGGACGTAGAGGACGCCGCCGATGCCTCGCTGTCCATCGAGACCGGCGCGCATGCCGCACCGGGGTTCGACCCGGTGGCCGCCGAACATGACGCGGTTTCTGCAAGTGACGACGTCGTGTTCCGTTTCGATGCCGATGCGCTGGACAATGCCGACGACGTGTTGTCGCTGCATGCGATGGAGGCATTGTCGCTGGAGGACGCTGCCGGGCTGCATCCGTCGCTGGAGAGCGTCGATGCCACTGCCCCTACGGTGGTGGAAGAGAGCCCGGCTGCCGCAGAACCGGACATCACCCCCGTGGATGTGCCGGTGGAAGCGCCCGCACCGCTTGCCGATGTGCCGGCAGCGGCGGTGTCGATGATCGACATCGACACCATCGCACCGATTGATTTCAGCGAAGCCGACGCGCAGTTCTTTGCCGAGCTGAGCGCTGCCGCCGCGGACTTCAATCCGCAGGCGACCCCGACGCCGGCCGATGCGGAAGCGCCAGTCGCCGTGGGCAGCGCGGAAGATGCAGACGCCGGCTTCGAGGCCGGCTTCGACGACGATGCCGAGAACATCGACGAGGACATCCGCGAGGTGTTCCTGGAAGAGTTCGACGACGAACTGGCCAACCTCGGAACGTTGCTGCCGGCATGGCGCATGCAGCCGGACAACATGGACCGTCTGCGTCCCATCCGCCGCATCTTCCATACGCTCAAGGGCAGTGGCCGACTGGTCGGTGCACGCACCCTGGGCGAATTTGCGTGGAAGATCGAGGGCATGCTCAACCGCGTGCTCGACGGCAGCCGCCCGGCGACGCCAGCCGTGCTGGCCATGGTCGACAACGCGCATGCCGCGCTGCCGCAGCTGAACGCCGCGTTGCGTCATGGCCAGCGGATCAGCGTGGACCTGCAGGCGATGCAGGCCATTGCCGATCGCGTCGGCGCGGGTGAGGAAACCTATTACGTACCGCTGCCGGTTGCGGCCGCTCCCGCCGCACCGGTGGTCGAAGCCGATGGCGAGGACGAGATCAGCCGCATCCTCGAAGCCGAAGCAATGGCGTCGGTGCAGGCTGAAGCCGATGCGGACCCGGCGCCCGAAGCACTGGGCACGCCGGCCAACATCGACAGCGTGCTGCGCGAGATCCTGGAAGCCGAAGTGGAAGTCCACCAAGCGACCCTGCAGGACTGGCTGCGCTCGGCGCAGCAGGCGCCGCAGCCGGTCAGCGACGCACTGCTGCGTGCGGTGCACACCATGAACGGCGCCTTCGCGATGACCGAAGTGCCGGAAATCACTGCCGTTACCGGCGGTGCCGAGTCCTACATCAAGCGCGCGCTGGCTGCAGACGTGGTGCCGGGCGACGAGGGCGTGGCCGCGCTGGATGCGACCGCGCAGGCGATCACCGCGACCATGGAAGCGCTGCAGGCCGAGCAGCCGCGCATCACGCCACAGGAAGCGCTGGTACAGCGCCTGCAGGCGCTGGCCGGTGAACTGCCGGAAGCGCGCTGGCCGATGGTCGGGCTGGAGGACGAGGATGAAGAGGGCATCGAGCTGGCGCCCGATGTCGGGCGGGCATCCGAAGCCGAAGCGCCGCTGGCCGGGCTGGACACGCTGGACGAAACCAGCATGGCGTCCGCTTTCGATGTGGCGCCCGATCTCATTGCCGAGCCGCAGCCGCTTGCCGAAGATGCGCTGGAACCGGTTCCAGCTGCAACCGACAGGCAACCGCTGGACATCGCGGCCGACAGCGGCCTGGACGTGGGCGAGCTGACCGCCAGCGACGATCTTTCGCGTTACTTCGACGCCGGCTGGCCGTCGGTGCCGGGCGAAGGTGAACCTGCCGTGGCGGACACCGGCGCGATTAAATCGATCCAGCCGGTCGAGAGTGCGCCTGTTGTCGAAGTGGCCGAAGCAGATGCCGTGCCCACGATCGCGACGGTCGACGACGCTGATCTGACCATGGCCGACGATCTGTCGCCCTACCTCGACGCCAGTGCGCTGCCGGTGGATGACCGCGACGCGGAAGAGCGGCCGGTATCTGCGGAAGTTGACGCGATCGACCTGAATACGCCGTTGTCCTTTGATTCGGGCAGTGGCGATGACAGCGTCATTGACGCCGCTGCTGCACTGCCACTCGACAGCGGGCTGTCGAGCCTGCAGGATGAAATGGCTGCGCCGGGTTTTGCAGAACCGGTCACGCTGGCAGCCGCGCTCGAGGCCGGCCTGCACGTGATCGAAGAAGAGCAGACCCTGGACGACGACGGGCAATGGCCCGTGCTCGGCCTCCAGGCCAGCGAACTCGCGCCGGGCGAGGCGGAAGCCTTTGCCGAGGATGCGGACGTCGGCGGGGAGGCGGCGGTCGGCGAAGGAGAGAGCGCCGATCAGCCGTCCCCGGCGACGGTGAACGAGGTGAGCGCTGCCGAAGCACTGCAGGCCACCGCCGAGCCGGTGCGGTTCTTCGAACTGGAAGAAGCGCCGGGGCAGGGCACGGCCGACGCCGATGCCGAACCTGCCGAGGCCGACGCCGGGGAGCGGGCGCCGCTCCACGATGAAGCCTCCACCCTGGAAGACACCGCGGATGGCGCCGATGCGCTCGACTTCAGTGTGTACGACCGCGAACTGGTCGACATCTTCGTCGAGGAAGGCAAGGACCTGCTCGACCACTGCGATGGCCTGATCAGCGAGCTTCGCAATGCGCCGCAGGATCGCGAGGTGCTGGCCGGCCTGCAGCGTGACCTGCATACCCTGAAGGGTGGCGCACGCATGGCCGGCATCAATGCCATCGGCGACCTTGGCCACAGCATCGAATCCCTGCTGGAAGCCGTGGCGGCCGGCCGCACCGAGATTGATCGCCGCGACGTGCAGCTGCTGGAGCGCGGCTTCGACCGCCTGCACCAGCTGCTGACGCGGACCGGTGCCCACCGCGTGGTGGCGCCTGCACAGGACCTGGTGGAGGCCTTTGAGCTTCGCACCACCACCGATATCGCGGCGGCCGCTGCGGCCGCGCGTGCGGCCAGCGAGGCCGAGGCCGTGCCGGCACAGGCTGTGGGCCCGCTGACGACGCCGGCCGATGCCCCGCTGTCGGCACCACTGCCGGCCGAAGGCGTGGCCGACGAAGATCCGCTGGCGCGTCCGCAGCAGGAGCAGGTGCGGGTGCGCGCCGACCTGCTCGACCGCCTGGTCAACCATGCCGGTGAAGTGGCGATCTATCGCTCGCGTCTGGAACAGCAGCTGGGTGCCTTCCGTGGTGCCATGGCCGAACTGGAGCGCACCAATGCGCGACTGCGCGACCAGCTGCGCCGACTCGACCTGGAAACCGAGGCGCAGATCGTCGCCCGCTACCAGCGCGAGCAGGACCAGGCGGACCAGAAGTTCGATCCGCTGGAACTGGACCGTTTCTCCACCCTGCAGCAGCTCAGCCGTGCGCTGAACGAGTCCGCCGCCGACCTTGGCGGCCTGCAGGGCGTCCTGGACGATCTGTCGCGCCAGTACGACTCCCTGCTGCAGCAGCAGTCGCGCGTAAGCTCGGAACTGCAGGATGGCCTGATGCGCGCGCGCATGGTGCCGTTCGACGGTCTGGTGCCGCGCCTGCGCCGCGTGGTCCGCCAGTCCGGCATGGATACCGGCAAGCAGGTCCACCTGACCCTGGAAGGTACCCACGGCGAACTGGACCGCAACGTCCTCGACCGCATGGTCGCGCCGCTGGAACACATGCTGCGCAACTCCGTGGCCCATGGCCTGGAGGCGCCGGAACAGCGCCGCGCCGCCGGCAAGCCGGAGGAGGGCGAGATCGCCATCCGCCTGCACCGCGAAGGCTCGGAAATCGTGCTGGAAGTGGCCGACGACGGCGCCGGCCTGGACCGCGAGGCGATCCGCCGCCGCGCCATCGACCGTGGCCTGCTGGCTGCCGATGCGCAGCCGAACGAGCAGGAACTGGACAACCTGATCTTCGCCTCTGGTTTCACCACCGCCGACCAGGTCAGCCAGCTGGCAGGCCGTGGCGTGGGCATGGACGTGGTGCGCAACGAAGTGCGCCAGCTGGGCGGTTCGGTCGATATCCAGTCAGTGCGTGGCCAGGGCGTGCGCTTCACCCTGCGCCTGCCGCAGACGCTGGCGGTCACCCAGGCGGTGTTCGTGCAGATCGGCGAAACCACCTTTGCGGTGCCGGTCGCATCGGTCAGTGGCATCGGCCGCCTGTCGCGCGAGCGTTTCGAAGCGGCCGACAGCAGCTATCGCTACAGCGGCGAGGACTATCCGCTGTACGACCTCGGCAGCCTGGTCGGGCAGGCCCCGGCGCGTGCCGATGGCCAGGACCAGGTACCGCTGCTGCTGGTCCGTGCTGGTGACCTGCGTGCCGCCGTGGCGATCGACCAGGTGCTGGGCAACCGCGAAATCGTGGTCAAGCCGGTCGGCCTGCAGATCGCTTCGGTACCGGGCATCTACGGTGCAACCATCACCGGCGATGGCCGCGTGGTGGTGATCCTGGACGTCGCGCCGCTGGTGCGCCGCTTCCTCGCCAACCCGACGCTGCCGGTGCTGGCCAACGCGCCACGCCAGGAGCGCCAGGTGCCGCTGGTGATGGTGGTGGACGATTCGCTGACCATGCGCAAGGTGACCGGGCGCATCCTCGAACGCCACAACTTCGAGGTCAGCGTCGCCCGCGACGGCGTGGAAGCACTGGAGCGCCTGGAAGAACGCGTGCCCGACCTGATGCTGCTGGACATCGAGATGCCGCGCATGGATGGCTACGAACTGGCCACCGCGATGCGTGCCGACCCGCGCTACAAGGACGTGCCGATCGTGATGATCACCTCGCGCAGCGGCGACAAGCACCGCCAGCGCGCCTTCGAGATCGGCGTGCAGCGCTACCTGGGCAAGCCGTACCAGGAGCTGGACCTGATGCGTAACGTGTACGACCTGCTGGGGATCGCCCGTGTCCGTGAGTGAAGCCCAGGCGGCCCCGGCCGTCGCCCTGCTGGCCCGTCCTGGCGCGGCGCGCGAGCGCCTGCGCGAGGCGTTGTCGCATGCCGATGTGCAGCTGGTGCTGGAAGACGATCCTAACGGCCTGGAGCCGCAGCTGCTGCAGGACGCGCGTCCACAGTTCGTGGTGATCGCGCTGGAAGCGGCCATCGAGGATGCTCTGGAGCGGCTTGAAGCGGTGCTGTCCGCACCAGGCCTGACCCTGGTCTTCGACGAAGCCGAGCTGGCGGCGCGCCGTGATGGCTGGGAGGCACAGCGCTGGGGCCGCCACCTGGCCGCCAAGCTGCACGGCCACCAGCAGGTGCTGCCGCCGGGTGCGGAAGACGAACCCGCCCTGCAGCTGGAACCGGGCCACCCGGCACCGCCGCCGGCACCACGGGAAGAAGCGCTCCAGCCGCATCTGGACCAGGCATTGAGCTGGGCCGACGAGGTACCGGCGGACAGCCTGTATGCGCCACCGGCGCACCTGCACGAACCGATCGCGCTGGAGCAGGCACTGGCCGCGCTGCAGCCGGTGGTGGCGGAGCCGCTGGAGGCAGCGCCGATGCAGCCGGTTGCCGCACCGGCAACGCCGCCGGTGTCCTTCGACCACACCGCGTGGTCGCTGGTCGAGGACGTAGCAGACGCACCCGCAGCCACCGGGTACAGCGCCGCGATGGAAGCCCCGCTGCCGTCCTTCGATACCGATCACCTCAGCCTGGTGGACCTGGACACTGCGGCGCCTGCGGGCGCACGTGCCGGCTCGCTGCTGGTGCTGGCCGGCATTGGTGGCCCGGATGCGCTGCGCCGCCTGCTCGGTGCGCTGCCGTCGTCGCTGAGCGTGCCGGTGCTGGTGCACATGCGCCTGGACGGTGGCCGCTACGGCAACCTGGTCAAGCAGATGGCACGCGTGTCGCCGCTGCCCGTGCAGCTGGCCGAAGCCTGCCAGCGTGCAACACCCGGTGAAGTGCACGTGCTGGCCGATGACATCGGCGTGCAGGCAGCCAGCGATGGCCTGCATTTCGTCAGCGACGCGCAAGGCATTTCGATTGCCGGGCTGCCGGCCGACCACACTGCGCTGGTCCTGCTCAGCGGCGCCGACCTTGCGCATGTGGGTCCGGCGCTGGATCTGGCCGCCGCCGGTGCCTGGGTGGCCGGGCAGGTCGGCGAGGGCTGCTATGACCCTGCCGCAGCCACGGCGGTGGTCGCCGCTGGCATGGTGGCGGGTGAGCCACAGGAACTGGCGCAGGCCATCGCCGCGCGCTGGGGCGTGGAAAACGATAACGGAGAGGCACCATGAGCTATGCCAGCAATGACGAAATCCGCGGCGTCCTGATCCAGGCCGGCAACGAGCGCGTGCTGCTGCCCAATGCCACCGTGGCCGAAATGATGTCGCGGGTGCCGGTGCAGCCGGTTTCCGACGCCCCGCGCTGGCTGGTCGGCGAAATCGGCTGGCACGGCTGGCAGGTGCCGCTGGTGTCGTTCGCGCGCCTTTCCGGCCTGGGCGAGGAAGCCGTGGGCGGCCACAACAAGGTCGTCGTGCTGAAGGCCCTCAGCGGCAACGCGCAGCGCCCCTACTACGCGCTGCTGACGCAGAATTTCCCGCAGTTGATCTCGGTGCCGCGCGATGGCCTGCTGGCCGATGCTTCCGAGGAAACCCTGCCGCAGATCGTGCACATGCGCGTGCTGCTGGGTGAGCAGAGCGCGCTGCTGCCGAACCTGGATGCGCTGGAAGCCGCGCTGGATTCGCTGGCGGCCTGATCGGCAATCCGCCGGTCGGGTTCCCGGTAGTGCCGGCCGCTGGCCGGCAACCTCATGATCCCTTGGATGCCGGCCAGCGGCCGACACTACCACCAATCAACCTTACCCCAGGTCGCCCAACCGCGCCTGCAATGCCGCGATCGCGGCCAGCCCGGCGGTCTCGGTACGCAGGATGCGCGGCCCCAGCTGCAGGCCCTGGAATCCTGCCGCTGCCAACTGATCCCGGTCGCGCGGCGACCAGCCCCCTTCCGGGCCGATCGCGATCACGATGCCGCCCGTCGGCGCCGCATCGAGCGTCGACAGGCGATGGGCACCGTGCGGGTCCAGCGTCAGCCGCAGCGTATCGGCTGGCAGCGTCGTCGCCGCCTGCGCCAGTGACACCGGCGAGGCAACCTGCGGAATGCGCGCGCGCCCGGACTGGCCGCAGGCCGAAGTCACCACGTTGTTCCAGTGCGCTACGCGCTTCTCCGCGCGCGCGGCATCCAGCTTCACTTCGGTGCGCTCGGCATTCACCGGAACGATGGCGCTCACGCCCAGCTCGGTGGCCTTCTGCAGGATCAGGTCCATCTTCTCGCCTCGGGCAATGCCCTGCAGCAGAGTGATCGCCAGCGGCGATTCGTTGTCCACCGCCTGCACCGCACCGATGCGCACCTGCACCTCGCGCTTGCCGGCGGCGGTCAGCGTGGCGCTGTAGTCGTGGCCATCGCCGTTGAACAGCACGCAGGTATCACCCTCGCGCAGGCGCATCACCCGCACCAGATGGTTGGCCGTCTCTTCCGGCAGGGTCACGGTCTGGCCGCTGTGCAGCGCCAGGTCGATGGGGCAGCGGGTCACGCGCATGCAATCGCCTCGTCAATCGCCGCCAGCGTGGTATGTGCCAGCAGCTCCAGTTGTTCGTCATCCACGCAGTAGGGTGGCATCCAGTACAGCACGTCGCCCAGCGGACGCAGCACCACGCCACGTTTCAGCGCAGCCTTGTAGGCGTGCAGGCCCAGTCGCAGCGCTGGATCGAACGGCGTGCGCTTGTTGCCATCACGCGACAGCTCGAAGGCCACCACCATGCCGGCCTGGCGGACGTCGGCCACGTGCGGATGGTCGCTCAATGGCGCAGCCAGCGCGCCCATCACCGAGGCGATGCCACGGTTACGGGCGATCACATCGTCGTCGCGGAAGATGTCCAGCGTCGCCAGCGCAGCCGCACAGGCCAGCGGGTTGCCGGTGTAACTGTGCGAATGCAGGAAGGCGCGCTCGCGCGAGTCATCAAGGAAGGCGTCGTACAGCGCCTGCGTGGCCAGCACCGCGGCCAGCGGCAGGAAGCCGCCGGTCAGGCCCTTGGACAGGCACATCAGGTCCGGCATCACCCCGGCCTGCTCGCAGGCGAACAGGGTGCCGGTGCGGCCGAAGCCTGTGGCGATCTCGTCGGCGATCATGAATGCGCCGTGCGCATCACACAGTTCGCGCACCCGCTGCAGGTACACCGGGTCATGCATGCGCATGCCGCCGGCGCACTGCAGGCGCGGCTCCAGGATCACCGCGCAGATCTCGCCGGGATGCTGGTCAAACAGGGTGGCCAGACCATCAGCGGCCTGGCGTGCGCGATCAGCCGCACTCTGGCCCGGCTCGGCCAGGTAGGCATCGGGCGAGGGCGCGAACAGGCCTTCGGCCAGCAGCGGCGCGTAGACGCGGCGGTACAGCGGAATGTCCGCCATCGCCAGCGCTCCAAGGGTCTCGCCGTGGTAACCGTTCTCCAGCGCGATGAAGCGCGTGCGCCGCGGCTCGCCGCGGTTCTGGAAGTACTGGAAGGCCATCTTCAGCGCGACTTCAACGCCGGCCGAGCCGTTGTCGGCATAGAACACCTTGGCCAGCGGCTCGCGGCCGGGCTGGCGTGGCGCCAGCGCCAGCAGGCGCTCGGCCAGGGTGATCGCCGGCTCATGGCCGAAGCCAGCCAGCATCACCTGTTCCAGCTGCCCGGCCTGCGCCGCGATGGCGCCGCCGATGCGCGGCTCGGCATGGCCGAACAGATTGGTCCACCAGCTGCTGACGGCGTCCAGATAGCGGTTGCCGTCGTGATCGATCAGCCATGCGCCTTCACCACGGGCGATCGGCACCAGCGGCAGGGTATGCGGGTGCTCACGCATCTGCGTGCACGGATGCCACAGCACCTGCAGGTCGCGTTGCCGCCAGTGCTGGGCCAGCGGGGAGGGGGTTGGGTCTGCTAGCATTTCGGGCTCATGAACATGTTGCTGCCTGCACATTCTATCGGCCCCGGCGCTGGCGCCGGCCGCCGCGGAGATTCCGCATGAACGATGACCGTGCCGGCCGGCGCTTGCCGATCATCCATCGGATCACCGATGAGGAGAACGGCCCCTTCCAGCGCCAGCACCTGGACCTGGAGTTCTCCAACGGTGAACGCCGCCGCTTCGAACGCCTGGTCAGCCGTGGCCATGGTGCGGTGGTGGTGGTGCCGATGCTCGATGACGAGACGGTGCTGCTGGTGCGTGAATACGCCGCCGGCATGCACCGCTATGAACTGGGCCTGGTCAAGGGCCGGATCGACGCCGGCGAAACCCCCGGGGAGGCCGCCGACCGCGAGCTGAAGGAAGAGGCCGGGTACGGTGCACGCCGGGTCGACGTGCTGCGCGCGATGACCCTGGCCCCCACCTACATGAGCCACCAGTCGTGGCTGGTGGTGGCACGCGACCTGTATCCGGAAAAGCTGGCCGGCGACGAGCCGGAAGAACTCGAGGTGGTGCCGTGGAAGCTGGCCGAACTGGACCAGCTGATGCTGCGCGAGGACTTCTCCGAGGGACGCTCGCTGGCGGCGCTGTTCATCGCTCGCCAGTGGCTGCAGGGAACGCGATGATCAAACTGACAACGGACCTGCGCGAGACCGCCATCGCCATCGCCCAGGAAGCCGGACAGGCCATCATGCAGGTATACGCCGATGGCTTCGAGGTGCAGATCAAGGACGACGACAGCCCGGTCACCGCCGCCGACCTGGCCGCCAACCAGGTCATCGAACTGGGCCTGCGCCAGCTGACCCCGGACCTGCCGATCCTGTCGGAGGAATCGGCGCAGGTGCCGTGGGAGCACCGCCGCCACTGGGGCGCGTACTGGCTGGTGGATCCGCTCGACGGCACCCGCGAGTTCGTCAAGCGCAATGGCGAGTTCAGCGTCAACATCGCGCTGATCTACCAGGGCGCACCTGCCTTCGGCGTGGTGTTGGCCCCGGTGACCGGCATCGTCTGGCATGCCATGCGTGGCGAGCTGGCCTATCGCCGGCAGGGCCTGCACGACACCGTGCTGCGCACCCGCACGCCGGCCACCGCCCCGCTGCGCGTCGCCGCCAGCCGCTCGCACCGCTCGCCGGAAACCGAGGCGCTGCTGGCGAGGATGGGCCGCATCGAGACCATCGCGCAGGGCTCGTCGCTGAAATTCTGCCGGATCGCCGAAGGTGGCCTGGATGTCTATCCGCGGCTGGGCCCGACCTCCGAATGGGATACCGCCGCCGGCCAGTGCGTACTGCACGCCGCCGGCGGTGCGGTACTGTCGGCTGCGACCGGCAAGCCGTTCCGCTACAACCGCCGCGAAACCCTGTTGAACGGCGATTTCATTGCCCTTGGTGATACCAGCCTGCCGTGGCGCGACTGGTTGTCCGACTGACCCTGGAGGCCGCATGAGCGCGCACGACACCCCCACCACCGGCAGCGCCGCCGCCCACGAGCTGGAGCGCCTGCTGGCGATCATGGCGCGCCTGCGCGACCCGCAGGGCGGCTGCCCGTGGGATCTGGAGCAGAACTTCGCAACCATCGCGCCGTATACCATCGAGGAAGCCTACGAGGTGGCCGATGCGATCGACCGTGGCGATCTCGACGATCTCTGTGACGAGCTGGGCGACCTGCTGCTGCAGGTGGTGTTCCATGCGCGCATGGCCGAAGAGCAGGGGGCCTTTGCCTTCGCCGAGGTCGCACGCGCGATCAGCGACAAGATGCAGCGCCGTCACCCGCACGTGTTCGCCGACGTGAGCGTCGACGATGCCGACGGCGTGACGCGCAACTGGGATGCGATCAAGCGTGCCGAGCGTGCCGCCAAGGGCGAGCAGGACACCTCCGCGCTGGCCGGCATTTCGCGCGGGCTGCCGGAATGGCAGCGGGCGGTGAAGCTGCAGTCGCGTGCGGCCAAGGTCGGCTTCGACTGGCCCGGCCCGTTACCGGTGCTGGACAAGGCGGCCGAGGAACTGCAGGAACTGCGCGAGGAGTTCGAACGCGGCGATATCGCCGGCAACAAGGCGCGGCTGCAGGAAGAACTGGGCGACCTGCTGTTCGTCTGCGCCAACCTGGCGCGCCATGCCGACATCGACCTGGGTGCGGCGCTGCGCGGGGCCAACCACAAATTCGAACGCCGCTTCCGCGCGATGGAAGCGCAGGCCGACGCGCAGGGTGGGGCGCTGGCTGCGATGGGCCTGGATGCGCAGGAAGCGTTGTGGCAGCACGCCAAGGCGGCGGAGAAGGCGTGAAGACACTCGGCCTGTTCCTGCTGACGGCGCTGGCCGAGATCGTTGGCTGCTACCTGCCGTGGTTGTGGCTGCGCAAGGGCGGCAGCATCTGGCTGCTGCTGCCGGCGGCCGCCAGCCTGGCCCTGTTCGCCTGGCTGCTGACCCTGCACCCGACCGCCAGTGGACGGGTCTATGCCGCCTACGGTGGCGTGTACATCGGCACCGCGCTGTTCTGGTTATGGCTGGTCGACGGCATCCGCCCCAGCCGCTGGGACCTGCTGGGCGCTGCGCTGTGCCTGGCCGGCATGGCGGTGATCATGTTCGGGCCGCGCACCTCATCAGGGTAGCGCCGGGCCATGCGTGGCTGCGCCTCCTTCCGACCGCGCTGGCGCGCGCAAGCCGGGCACGGCTCGGCGCCACAAGGTCAGCGATGGTGCATGATGGCGACGCCCCTGGTTCCCGGAGCACGCGCATGTCCCGCTTCGCCAGCTTCCGCGAGTTCTATCCGTTCTACCTCAGCGAGCATCGCCACCCGGTATCGCGCCGGCTGCACTTCATCGGCAGCTGTGGGGTACTGCTGCTGGTCGCGGCGGCGATCCTGCGTGGGCAGCCGGTGCTGCTGCTGGCTGCCCTGTTCTGCGGTTACGGCTTCGCCTGGGTTGGCCATTTCTTCTTCGAGAAGAACCGCCCGGCCACCTTCCAGCACCCGCTGTACTCGTTCATGGGCGACTGGGTGATGTTCGCCGACATCCTGCGCGGGCGCATGCCCTGGTAGCTCCGCTGTGCATGCGGCCTTCACGCGCTATGCTGGGGCCTGGACGTCATAGATAAGGAAAGCAAGATGTTCCCGACCATGTTCTTTACCGTGGTGCTGGCCTTCGTGGCCGTGGTGATCCTGTTCAAGGCGGTACGGATGGTGCCCCAGGGCTACGAGTGGACCGTCGAGCGCTTCGGGCGCTACACGCACACCATGACCCCCGGCCTGCACTTCCTGATTCCGATCGTGTACGGGGTCGGGCGCAAGGTGAACATGATGGAGCAGGTGCTGGATGTACCCAGCCAGGAAGTGATCACCAAGGACAACGCCGCCGTGCGCGTGGACGGCGTGGTGTTCTTCCAGGTACTGGATGCCGCCAAGGCTGCCTATGAGGTGGCCAACCTGGAAGTGGCGATGATCGCCCTGGTGCAGACCAACATCCGTACCGTGATCGGTTCGATGGACCTGGATGAATCGCTCAGCCAGCGCGAGGTGATCAATGCCCAGCTGCTGAGCGTGGTCGACCATGCCACCAACCCGTGGGGTGTGAAGGTCAACCGCATCGAGATCCGCGACATCCAGCCACCACGCGACCTGCTGGACGCGATGGCGCGGCAGATGAAGGCCGAGCGCGAGAAGCGCGCGCAGATCCTAGAGGCAGAGGGTTCCCGCCAGTCGGAGATCCTGCGCGCCGATGGCGAAAAGCAGGCCACCGTGCTGGAGGCCGAAGGCCGTCGCGAAGCTGCGTTCCGCGATGCCGAGGCGCGCGAGCGCCTGGCCGAGGCCGAAGCGATGGCGACCAAGGTGGTGTCGGCGGCGATTGCCGAGGGCGACGTGCAGGCGATCAACTACTTTGTTGCGCAGAAGTACGTGGAAGCGTTCAAGGAGCTGGCCAGTTCGCCGAACCAGAAGCTGGTGCTGATGCCGATGGAGGCCAGTGGCGTGATCGGTTCGATCGCCGGCGTGGCCGAACTGGCGAAGCAGGCGCTGGCCAGCCAGGACATCAAGGCCGCCGGCAAGCGGCCGCCGCCGCTCGGAGGCTGACATGCGCTGGGAAGTCGTCGGTTGGGGCGCGCTGGCGCTGCTGCTGTTTGCCGCCGAGGCGTTGGCGCCCGGGGCGTTCATGCTGTGGATCGGCATTGGCGCGGCGGCGGTGTTCGTACTGGTTGCGGTGTTCAGCGGCATTCCATTGCTGTGGCAGGTCGTTGCCTTCGTCGTGCTGAGCGTTGTCTCGATCCAGTGCTACCGGCGCTGGGGCAAGGCAAGGGCGCGACCCAGCGATGCACCGTTGCTCAACCGCCGCGCCGAACAACTGGTCGGACGGGTGGTGCCGTTGCAGCAGGGTATCGTTGGTGGGCAGGGCCGGGTCAGCATCGACGACGCGTACTGGCAGGTCAGCGGCCCGGAGTTGCCTGCAGGTACGTGGGTGCGGGTGCGCAGCGTGCAGGGCACGGTGCTGGTGGTCGAGGCGGTGGCCCAGGGCTGAGGCTGCGGTGGTTTGGCCGCGTCCGCGGGTCGTCAAGGCCAGCGGGCGCGGTCGCATGAGGTGTGCTTGCAGATGGCCGCTGCGCTGCGGCGCGACCTGCGGGCGACCGATCTGGGATAATGGGGATTCTTGTTTCCTCTGCTGCCGGACCCGGTCATGACCCAGAAGACGCTGCTCAACGATACCCACCGCGCCCTTGGCGCCAAGATGGTCGATTTCGGGGGTTGGGACATGCCCATCCACTACGGCTCGCAGCTGGACGAGCACCACCTGGTGCGTCGCGAGTCGGGTGTGTTCGACGTCAGCCACATGACCGTGGTCGACCTGCGCGGTGACCAGGTCAAGCCGTTCCTGCGCCGCCTGCTGGCCAACTCGGTCGACAAGCTGAAGGTGCCGGGCAAGGCGCTGTACTCGTGCATGCTGAATCCGCGCGGCGGCGTCATCGACGACCTGATCGTCTACTACCTGGGCGACGATTTCTTCCGCATGGTGGTCAACGCCTCCACCCGCGAAAAGGACCTGGCCTGGCTGCGCGAGCAGGCCGCGCCGTTCGGCGTCAGCGTCGAGCAGCGCCCGGACCTGGCCATCCTGGCCGTGCAGGGCCCGCAGGCGCGCGCGATCGTGATCGGCCTGGCCCGCGAATCCGAGCGCGAGGCGCTGACCAAGCTGGGCCGCTTTGCCGCCCTGCAGGTGCAGTCCGACGACGGCGTCGAGCTGTTCGTCGCCCGCACCGGTTACACCGGCGAAGACGGCTTCGAAATCCTGCTGCCGCAGGACGCGGTGGTCGCGTTCTGGAACCGCCTGCTGGCGGCGGGCGTGAAGCCGGCCGGTCTCGGCGCACGCGACACGTTGCGCCTGGAAGCCGGCATGAACCTGTACGGCCAGGACATGGACGAAGAGATCAGCCCGTACGAAGCGGCGCTGGCCTGGACGGTGTCGCTGGACGAAGGCCGCGACTTCATCGGTCGCGACGCGCTGGAAGGGCAGAAGGCTGCCGGCACAGCACGCCAGATGATCGGCCTGGTGATGGACGAGAAGGGCGTGCTGCGCCATGGCCAGGCGGTGACCACCGCTGGCGGCCAGGGCGAGATCCTGTCCGGCACCTTCTCGCCGACCCTGGCCAAGGGCATCGCTTTTGCCCGCGTGCCCGCCGGTGAACTCGGCGAGGTCACCGTCGACATCCGCGGCCGGCAGGTGCCGGTGCGCGTGGTCAAGTTCCCGTTCGTGCGCGAAGGCCAGGCCCAGCCCGGCGTGCTCGCCGACGCCTGATCCGGACATGCCGGTCGTCACTGACAGCAGTGGCGGCCGGTTGGTTACACTAGCCCCGTTTTTTCCACCCCTGCATATCTCTGGAGCAGTCCCATGAGCGAGATCCCCGGCGACCTCAAGTTCCTCAAGTCCCATGAGTGGGCCCGTGTCGAAGGCAACGGCCGCGTCACCGTCGGTATTTCCGACCATGCCCAGGGCCTGCTGGGTGACCTGGTCTACGTCGAACTGCCGGAAGTCGGCGCCGACGCCAAGGCCGGCGAACAGATCGCCGTCGTCGAGTCGGTGAAGGCCGCCTCGGACGTCTACAGCCCGATCAGCGGCAAGGTTGTCGAGGTCAACTCGGCCCTGTCCGACAAGCCGGAAACCATCAACGAAGATGCCTACGGCGAAGGTTGGATGTTCGTGGTCGAACTGACCAACGCTGAAGAGGTCAACGAGCTGCTGGACCCGGACGCGTACGCCGAAGCCCTGGAGAACGACGACCACTGAGTCGTCGTTTCCGGGTTCTGCAACGGCCACCTTCGGGTGGCCGTTTTTGTTTTGGCGAGTACGTCGGCTCATGACGCAGGGTTTGCTGCGCGCCCTCGACGCGGCATCAGCAGACCCGCGAACGGTACCGAGGGGCGTGCGCAGTTTTGCGCAAATCCGCGTTTCCGCCCCGCGCCGACGCGTCCGGATGTGAAAACTTTTCGCCCCCCGTTGCGGTGCCGTTGTGCTGGCGCTGATGCCGGCGCCGGCCGGTGCCGGCGTTGCGTGCATGCAGTGGCCGCCAACATGCATGCATCTGCGCAGAGTGCCTATTTCAAGTGGTTTTTGTTCAACGCTTGCGTTGTTGTTGCTGCAGGCAACGCGCGTGCGTGGTGCATTGTTGGTCGTCGAGGGCGGAGCGTCGCGACCGTGCAGGCAACACCGCGGATGGCGCGGATGTGAAAATTTTTCGCGGGGGTTGTTGACAGTAAAAAAAACCGTGATTAGGTTTCGCCTCAGCAGACCTTGCCTGCCAAACCGAGTGCGCAGAATCAATCGTCCGATGCGAAGCAGCCCCTTCAAGACCACCGCGACCCAGATGACGGTGGACATGGCCCCGCTTCCCCCGGAGAAATGCAAGGCACCTCCCGTTCCGATGCCCGCTCCGCCGATCGAGGCGGGCATTGCCGCATCCGTAACGGCGCGCTTGACGCGCCGGCGGTCCCCGCACGCAGCATCCGCGGGTTTGATCCACCTGGGCGTTTCAACTCCCTATCACTGACGAGGAGCCATCCCATGGCAACCAAGAAAGCTGCGAAGAAAAAGCCCGCCGCCAAGAAGGCGGTGAAGAAGGTCGCGAAGAAGGCCGCTGCCAAGAAGGCAGTGAAGAAGGTCGCGAAGAAGGCGACCGCCAAGAAGGCAGTGAAGAAGGCTGCGAAGAAGGTCGCCAAGAAGGCCACTGCGAAGAAGGCAGTGAAGAAGGCGGCGAAGAAGGTAGCCAAGAAGTCTCCTGCCAAGAAGACCGCGAAGAAGGCCGTCAAGAAGGTAGCCAAGAAGGCCACCAAGAAGACTGCCAAGAAGGCAACGGCCCGCAAGCCGGCCAAGAAGGTCGCGAAGAAGGCGACTGCCAAGAAGGCCGTCAAGAAGACCGCCAAGAAGGCAGTGAAGAAGACCGCGAAGAAGGCCACCAAGAAGGCTGCCCCGAAGAAGGCAGCGAAGAAGGTTGCCAAGCGCAAGCCGGCCGCCCGCAAGAAGAAGGCCGCTCCGGTCGCTCTGCCGGCAACCCCGGCGCCGCTGATCTAAGTACTTCCCGATAGCCGCATCCTGAAACCCCTTCCCTGGCTGCCCAGCGGGGAGGGGGTTTTTTTATGGGCCATTGGTAGCGTCGAGCCATGCTCGACCGCCTTGCTGACGGTCGATGCTAGCGGTGCGGCGCCGGTGGAAAGCGCTCCACCAGGAAATCGATGAAGCTGCGCAGGCGGGTCGATGGGTAGCGGTCGTGGGCGTAGACCACGTGCATCGGCCGCCCCGCGTGGCCGTGTTCGGGAAACAGCTGCACCAACCGCCCAGCCTCGACATCCGCGGCCAGAAGCAGTGCCGATTGCAGCACGATGCCCAGCCCATGCAGCGCCGCTGTACGCAGCGCTTCGCCGTTGTTGATCTGCAGCCGACCTGTGGGCACATGGCCGAGCCCGCCAGCATCGGCCTGCAGCCACTGCGCCAGCGCGCTGGGTTCGAAGGACAGGCATTGGTGCCGGGCAAGCGCCAGCAGGTCGGAGGGCGTACCGTGCCGGGCGAGGTATCCGGGCGAGGCGCACATCATCAAGCGATACGGTGCCAATGCACGCGCCACCAGCACGCTGCTGTCGGCCAGCGTGCCGATGCGCAGGGCTGCTTCGAAACCCTCCTCTGCGAGGTCGACCACGCGGTCGGTCAGCACCGCGTCGACACGCACGTCGGGGTAGCGCGCCATGTAATCGGCCAACGCCGGTACCAGCGCATGCGTGCCGAAGATCACCGGCGCGCTGATGCGCAGCGTGCCTGCAGGTGCAAGGTGCTGGTACTGGGCCTGAGCATCGGTTTCCTCCACCAGCCGCAGGATCTCCCGGCAGCGGGCGTAGTAGTCCTCCCCGAACGGCGTCATGTGCTGGCGCCGGGTGGTACGACTGAGCAACTGCATGCCCAGCCGCGCCTCCAACGCACGCAGGTGCTTGCCGGCCATCGTCGGGGAGATGGCCAGTGCTGCCGCCGCAGCGCTGAGGCTGCCCTTGTCCACGATCAGCACGTAGACCTGCATGCTTTCCAGCAGGTTCATCTGACACTCCGGGTGTTGAATGCTGAAACTTTTGCGGAGTTTATCAATCACGGGTGATCAAACAGCATGCACTGCAGGGGCCGGATCCACCGGCCGTGCTGAAAGGAGAACACGATGGATTTGAATCTTGAGGGACGCACAGCGCTGGTCACCGGGGCGGGCAGTGGCATCGGTGCCGCTGTCGCCAGGCAACTGGCCGCGCAGGGCGTACGTGTTGCCATCTCGTCACGGCGGCAGGCACCGCTGCAGGCGCTGGCGGCAGGGATCGAAGCGGCGGGCGCACCCGCGCCGATCATCCTGCTGGGCGATGTCACTGACGCCGGGGACGTGCGACGCATTGCTGACGCGTCGCTGGCGGCGTTGCAGCGGGTGGACATCCTGGTCAACGCGGCTGGCGGTTCGCGGCCAACGACCGTCGATGCAGCCGACACGATCTGGGAGGAGGCATTGGCGCTGAACTTCTCTGCCGCACGACGGCTGACCCAGGCACTGCTGCCGGCGATGCAGGCGCAGGGATGGGGGGCGGGTGATCAACTTCAGCGGTTCGATGGAGCCCCGTTCGGTGAATGCCGCCACCGCGGCGAAGGCAGCGCTGCATCTGTGGAGCAAGGGGCTGTCGTCGGAGGTGGCTGGGCAGGGCATCACGGTGAATGCCATTGCGCCGGGTCGGATCAACAGCCCGCAGATCCTGGACCGCCTGCATCCCACCGAGGAAAGCCGACGCGCGTTCATCGCCAGTAACATCCCGAGCGGGCGCTTCGGTGAGCCGGAAGAAGTGGCGCCGCTGGTGGCATTCCTCGCCTCGCCGCTGGCCGGTTACATCACCGGTGCGGTGATTCCGGTGGACGGCGGCATGCACTACTTCGCGCATTAGCCCTCCGTTTGTAGAGTCGAGCGCGGCTCGATTCCACAACAGCCAACAAAAAGGGCGGCCTGCAGGCCGCACTTCATGCTCACGGTCGCGCCCGCCTGATCAGCGCGGCGACGCCACCGCGCGGTTGCTCGAAGCGCCCTTGCCCTTGCGCTTGTCCTGCTGCGCCGGGCTCGCGCCTTCGGCCATCAGGTTGTCGCTGCCGAAGTCGGTGTCCACATCCAGCCAGCGCTGTGCCGGCAGGCCGAGCGCGGAATCGAGCACGGTCGGCAGCAGGCCGCTGGGCAGGCCGCTCTCGCCATTCCACATGATGGCGATGCCGAGATCGCGTTCGGGGACCAGCGCGACCAGGCCGCGGTAGCCCTGTACGGCACCGGCATGGAACACCACGTCGTGGCCGGCGTAGTCGAAGGTGCGCCAGCCCAGCGCGTAGCCGGCCGAGTGCAGGCGCTCGCGGCGCCAGCCCGAACGCATCTCGCCGGGGGTGTTGATCAGGCTCGAATGCAGGGTAGCCAGCAACGGTGCCGGCAGCACATCGGGGCGATGGCCGGTGTGCGCCAGCAGCCACTGCGCCATGTCGCTGGCGCTGGCGTTGACGCCGGCCGCCGGGGCAACACGGTAGTAGGTCGGCTTCGGTGTCAGCGACACCCAGCCGTTGCGGCTGCGCACGTGCGGGCGCGCCCAGCGCGAGCTGGCCTGGATGCCGGCCAGGCCGAGGCTGGCATCGTTCATGCCCAGCGGCTTGAAGATGCGGCGCTCGACCGACTGCTCGTAGAAGCTGCCGGAGGCGGCATAGACGACGTCGCCGATCAGGCTGAAGGCCACGTTCTGGTAGGCGTAGCAGTCGCCCGGCAGGCACTTCAGGCTGGTGTTGGCCAGCTTCTGGGTCAGCGCGTAGTACTCGGCGTTGCCTTCGATGTCGCGGTCGTAGGCGTTGTAGGGCAGGCCGACGCGGTGGCTGAGCACATCGGCCACGGTCAGGCGGTCGGTGGCTTCGGGCGAGTTGAGGCGGAAGCCCGGCACGTAGTCGGTGACCTTGCTGTCCCAGCGCAGCGTGCCGTCGTTGACCAGCAGTCCGGCCATGGTGCCGGCGAAGGCCTTGGACAGCGAAGCCAGGCGGAACACGGTGTGGGCGTCGACCGGCAGCGGATTGTTGACGTCAGTGACGCCATAGCCGCGCGCGCTGAGGATGCGGCCGCCCTGCACGATGGCCACGGCCATGCCCGGCACGCGCTCGCCATAGGTGAGCTGCTGCGCCATCGATTCGATATTGGCGACGTTGAAGCCTGCGGCGGGCGCCTGCACCTGCGGCACCAGCCCGGTACGGTAGGCCGCCGGCTGGGTGTGGGCAACGGCGGTGGCCGCAGCGGACTCGATGTTGGCCGGCATCGGCGGCAACGGCGGCGGGGTCTGCGCGGTGGTGGACAAGGCAACAGGCATCAACATGCCCAGCAAACCGGTGGCCGCCGAACGGATCGGACGACGCAGGCTGTTCTTTTTCATCGGTGGGACCCGTGCGCGACTGCTGATGGCGATTCTAGCGCCGCTTTTCCTCTGTGCACAAACAAAGCGAAGATGAATGCGCATCTCGTTGAAAAAGTTGGGATTTTGAGGCCTCGAAAGCGTGTATCGGAACGTGTCATCCGGACCCGGTCATGACACCGCGTTGCGGCCTTCAAACGGCTACCTGCTGGCGATGTTGCAGTGCATTGGATAACGTACGCGCTTCACCGCCCCGGAGCCTGCCATGCCGCTGTCCAACCGCCGTCATCTGGCGAGGGACGCCGCGTGAGCGCGGTACGAGGGAAAGGCCCGCTGCAGGGGCTGATGGCGGCACTGCGCGAGTCCCCGGCGCTGTGGTGGTCGTTCCTGTACTTCTTCTGCCTGCTCAGCGGCTACTACGTGCTGCGTCCGGTGCGTGAAGCCATGGCCGCCTCGGCGGACCTGGAAACGGTGTTCCCGCCCGTGCTGATTGCCTGGTTCGCCAGTCACGGCGTCGCGCTGAAGGACTTCGTCCTGCAGTTCCTGTTCTCCTGCGTGTTCGTGATCATGCTGGTGCTGCAGCCGGTGTACGGCTGGCTGGTCAGCCGCTTCCCGCGACGGGTGTTCCTGCCGGCGGTGTACGGGTTCTTCATCGTGACCCTGCTTGGCTTCTACATGATGTTCGACAGCGGCGTGCCTGGCCGCGGCATGGCCTTCTTCTTCTGGATCACCGTCTTCAACCTGTTCGCGGTGGCGGTGTTCTGGAGTTTCATGGCCGACGTGTTCTCCAACGCGCAGGCGCGGGCGTATTACGGCTACATCGGCGCGGCGGGCACCGTCGGCGCGTTCCTTGGTCCGGTCATCACCAGTGCGCTGGTGCAGCGTGTGGGCATCGCCAACCTGATGCTGGTGTCGGCCGGTTTCCTGGCGATCTGCTTGTTCTGCATCTGGCGCCTGCGGCACTGGGCGGTGCTGCGCGAGCAGGAGCAGCAGTTGGTATCGGGTGAGAAGCCGATGGGCGGCAGCGTGCTGGATGGCCTGAAACTGATCGTGCGCGAGCCGTTGCTGCGCTGGCTGGCGATCATGGTGGTGTTCGGCGTGGGCGTGGGGACGCTGCTCTACAACCAGCAGGCTGCGATCGTGCGTGCGGCGTTCACTGACCCGGCGGCCAGTACCGCGTTCTTCTCGCGCATCGACCTGGCGGTGAACGCGCTGGCGCTGCTGATGCAGGTGGGCCTGACCCGCTGGCTGCTGTCGCGCCACGGCATCGCGCCGGCGCTGCTGATTCCCGGTTTCGCGATCCTGATCGGCTTCTCGGTGCTGGCAGCCTCGCCGATGCCGTTGATGGTCGCGGTGGTGCAGGTGATGACCCGCGCCAGCGAATTTGCACTGGCCAAGCCGGCGCGCGAGACCATCTACACGCGCGTGGACCGGCAGTGGCGCTACAAGGCCGGCGCAGCGATCGACACCGTGGTCTACCGCGGTGCGGACCTGAGCTTTGCCTGGGTGCACAAGGGCCTGTCATTGTTCGGCTCGCACGTGGTGTTCATCGGCGGCATGCTGGTGGCCGCGTGCATGACCGCAGCCGCGTTCGGTGTACTGCGCGAAGAAAAGAAACTGCCGCGCGACCGCTGATTTTCCGGGGCCCGATCCCCATCCCTGTCCAAGGAACTGCCCATGTACTGGATCGCACTCACCCTGACGTTGCTCGTCGCCTTGCTGCACGTTTATTTCCTGGTGCTGGAGATGTTCCTGTGGACCCGCCCGCTGGGCCTGAAGACCTTCCGCAACACGCCGGAGAAGGCGGAGACCACGCGGGTGCTGGCGGCCAACCAGGGCCTCTACAACGGCTTCCTGGCGGCGGGCATCGGGGTGGGGCTGGTGATCGGGCAGCCGGTGCTGGTGACGTTCTCGCTGGCCTGCGTGGTGGTGGCAGGGTGCTATGGCGCCTACAGCGTGAGCCGCCGCATTTTCATGATCCAGGCGGTGCCGGCGATCCTGGCGCTGGTGTTTCGCGCGCTGGCGTAGTTTCCAGCCAACGGCGCAGCCCCTCGTGGGTTGGTCGCGGAATGCTTGTCATGGGGTTGGGCGGGCGGGTTGGGTTCGCGGGGGACGCCGCAAGTACGTCCCTGTAGGCTTGGCCGCGGCATCCATGCCGCGGACACCCCCGCGAACCCAACCCGCCCGGCCCCTGACAGGTTCCGTGTGCGGCCAGCCCACGGAGAAGGAAAAAGAAGATCAAGGGCAACAGCGGGTCGCTGCGCTCGTGGGTTCTGCGCGCATGAAAAAAGCGGCCGAAGGGCCGCTTTTGCTTTTGCTCTTGCTCTTCTTTTTCTCTTCCGTGGGTGGACCCCACAGAGATCTGTCAGAGGTCGGAGGGGTGGGGCCGGGCGGGGTATCCGCGCCATGGATGGCGCGGCTAAGCCTACACGGACGTACTTGCGGCGTCCCCGCCCGGCCCCACCCCTCCGGCCCAGCCGATAAACCGCATTTCGCGACCCACCCACGAGGGGCTGCGCCGTTCGCGGGAACTTACTTCGCCGGCGACATCCACATGTCGATGACCGCGCTGAACACCTCCGTCCCCGCGCGGTCGCGCACACTCACCGTCACCGGCAGTGCATAGCCCTCGGCAGCGGCCACGATCGGCTGGGCCGGCAATGCCACCGCCTGCAGCGTGCCCTGTGCCTTGGCCAGGTACTGCACCTGCATCCCCTTCGGAATCCAGCGCATGCCCTTCGGCAGCGAGGCGTCGACCATCAGCCCGGCGGTCAGTTCGGCCAGGTTGCACATCGCGATCGCGTGCACCGTGCCGATGTGGTTGCGCACCCTGCGGCGGTCGGCCAGCGTGCCTTCGCAGCGGCCGTGTTCCAGGCGGGTGATGCGCGGCGCGATGCTGGCGAAGTAGGGCGCCTTGAAGCAGACCGCGCGCGAGAACAGCCAGGTGCCGGCAGGCCAGCGTTGCAGCCGGTGGTAGAGCGAGAGCAGAGGCGTGGACATGGTCGATGTTCCGGTCGTCGGATAGAGCGACGGCGGGCCGAGGCCCGCCGTCGAAGGCAACGCGTATCGCGGGCGATCAGGCGGCCTGCGAATGCGGATCCTTGTGCTGGCGGTCGTAGTAGCTGGCCGCCCGCAGTTCGTGGGTGTCGAAGTCGTCCACGGTGATCGTATCCAGGGTCAGCGTGCGCAGCTCTTCCAGCAGGCTGCGCTCGTCCTGGGTGATCACGCCCTCGGCCACGGCTTCGTCCAGCTGGCTCTTGAAGTCCAGCGCCTCGATGCCCTTGCTCTTCAGCGCCTTCAGGAACTTGCGTTCCACCGGCTCGGCCATGATCGCCTTGCTCAGGTAGCTGTTGATGCGGCCACCCGGGTTGTTCTCGCACGGGGTCAGGAACACGCCACTGGCCAGGCGGTCGCGGGCTTCGTTCGGCGCCATCAGCAGGGCGGCGACGCGGCGGCTCAGGCGGTCGCCCGGGGCCTCGGCACGACGGCCCAGCGGGAAGATCAGCGCCCACATCAGCCAGCCGATCGGACGGATCGGGAAGTTGCGCAGGGCCGCCGACAGCGATTCCTCGATCTTGTGCACGCTGTCATGGAAGGCCCAGGCCAGCAGCGGCTGGTCGGCCTGCGGTGCGCCCTCGTCGTGGTAGCGCTTGAGCATGGCGCTGGTCATGTAGACGTGGCTCAGCACGTCGCCCAGGCGGCCGGACAGCGATTCCTTGAACTTCAGCTTGCCGCCGAGGGTCATCATCGAGATGTCGGCCATCAGCGCCAGGTTGGCCGAGTAACGGTCCAGCTTGCGGAAGTAGCGGCGGGTGTAGGCGTCACCCGGGGCGGCACCGAAGCGTGCCCCGGTCAGGCCGAACCAGAACGAACGCACGGCATTGGAGATGCCATAGCGGATGTGGCCGAACAGGCTGCGGTCGAAGTCCTGCAGGCCGGCACGGGTATCCGGATCCTGCGCGGCCTTCATTTCCTTCAGTACCCATGGGTGGCAGAGGATCGCACCCTGGCCGAAGATCAGCAGGCTGCGGGTCATGATGTTGGCGCCTTCCACGGTGATCGCGATCGGCGCGGCCTGCCAGCTGCGGCCGGCGAAGTTGCGCGGCCCCAGGATGATGCCCTTGCCGCCGATCACGTCCATCATGTCCGAGATCACTTCGCGGCTCATGGTGGTGCAGTGGTACTTGGCGATCGCCGACGGTACCGACGGCACGTCACCACGGTCGACTGCAGCAGCGGTGGCCTGCGACAGCGCGCTGATCTTGTACGCCTTGCCGCCGATGCGGGCCAGCGCTTCTTCCACGCCTTCGAAGCGGCCGACCGACAGACCGAACTGCTTGCGGATGCGTGCATAGGCGCCGGTCACGGCGGCACCGGCCTTGGCACCGCCGCTGGCGGTGGACGGCAGGGTGATCGAACGGCCCACGGCCAGGCACTCGTTGAGCATGTTCCAGCCCTTGCCGGCCATGGCCGCGCCACCGATCAGCTGGGTCAGCGGAATGAACACGTCCTTGCCGCGGATCGGGCCGTTCTGGAACGTCGAGTTCAGCGGGAAGTGGCGACGGCCGATTTCAACGCCGGCGGTGTCGCGCGGCAGCAGGCCCAGGGTGATGCCGATGTCGCGGGTGTCGCCGATCAGGCCATCCGGGTCGTACATGCGGAAGGCCAGGCCGATCAGCGAAGCGACCGGGGCCAGGGTGATGTAACGCTTGTCGAAGGTCAGCTTGACGCCGAGCACCTGCTCGCCGTTCCACTCGCCCCTGCAGACGATGCCGTAGTCCGGAATCGAGGTGGCGTCGGAGCCGGCGAACGGACCGGTCAGGCCGAAGCAGGGCACTTCGCGGCCATCGGCCAGGCGCGGCAGGTACTGGTCCTTCTGTTCCTGGGTGCCGTAATGCACCAGCAGTTCACCCGGGCCCAGCGAGTTGGGCACACCGACGGTGGAGCTGACCACCGAGGACACCGAGGCCAGCTTCTGGATCACCTTGTGGTGGGCCAGCGCAGAGAAGCCCAGGCCGCCATATTCCTTCGGGATGATCATGCCGAAGAACTTGTTCTTCTTGATGAAGGCCCACAGCTCCGGCGGCAGGTCAGCGTGGACGTGGGTGATTTCCCAGTCGTTGACCATCGTGCACAGCTCTTCGACCGGGCCATCGAGGAAGGCCTGTTCTTCGGCGGTCAGCTGCGGCTTGGGGTAATTGAGCAGGATGTTCCAGTCCGGATCACCGGTGAACAGTTCGCCCTCGAAGCCAACCGAGCCGGTTTCCAGCGCGATGCGCTCGGTCTGCGACAGCGGCGGCAGCACCTTGCGGAACACCTTCATCATCGGGCCGGTCAGCAGCGGCTTGCGGATGAACGGCAGCAGCAGCGGCACGGCGATGACGGCCAATATGGCGGCAGCCACGATCGTGGCGGTCTGGTTGACGTAGGGAATGAACCAGCAGGCGACCAGCAGGGCCACGCTGATCAGCGTCCAGGTAACCAGCCGCATGCGGTGGTAGGCGACGAACGCGCCTGCCAGCAGCAGGGCGAGGAAGGGAAGAACGATGCTCATGAGCGTGCTCCGGTGACGTGCTCGTTTGTGGCGGACGAAGCTGCAGCATCCGCTGCGGGCAACACGTCCAGATAGTCCAACACAGTAGCGGTAAAGGCGTCGTTGTCATCGCCGGCGACCATGTGCGTGGCCTGCGGCAGCTGTACATGACGCGCGTGCGGCGCCAACGCCAGGAATTCGGCCACGGTCTGTGGCGTGACCAGGTCGCTTCGGCCGCCGCTGACCAGCAGCAGCGGGCACTTCACCTGGCGTGCGGCCTCGGCCAGTGCATCCTGGTGCTGCTCGCTGTCGCGCGCCAGTTCGGCCACCAGGCGCGGGTCCCAGTGCCAACGCCAGCGGCCGTGGCCGTCCTCGCGCAGCAGTGCGCGCAGCGACTGCTCGGATTTGCGCGGACGGTGCGGCATGTAGGCCGAGATCACATCGGCGGCCTGGGTGAGCGAGGCAAAGCCGTCGGGATGGGCGGTCATGAAGGCCAGAATGCGTTCAACACCGGCGGTATCCCAACGCGGGGTGATGTCCACCAGCACCATCGCCGAGAACAGGCCCGGCCAGCGCGATTCGGCCAGCAGGCCGAACAGGCCGCCCATCGAGGCTGCGACCAGCACCGGCGGGCGTGGCTGTTCCCCGGCCAGCACGATCAGGTCATCAGCGAACTGCTCGCCGTGATAGGGCAGTTCGGCAGAATTCCAGTCCGAATCGCCGTGGCCACGGGCGTCGTAGGCCAGCGTCTGCAGCCCCGCCGCAGACAGGGCCCGCGCGGTGGCGTTCCATGCGTGCCGGGTCTGGCCGAAGCCGTGCGCGAACAACACGCGGCCACGGCGGCCGTGGTCGCTGGCGGTTGCGGCCAGGCGTGCGCCATGGGCGGCCTCCAGGCGAAGATCATGGAACGCAGCGGGAGTAGGGGACGTAACCATACTTGCTAGTATGGATCGCTTGTGAGGGAAGTCAATACTGCACGGTATGGTGCGCTGCGGCAGGTGCCCAGGCGGGCGTCGCGACGGTTTCGGCCGCAACCGCGTACTGCAACGAACCCCGGCGTATGGTTAAATCAGCCCATGAATCAACCTGACGCTTCCGCCGGCGAACCGCGCGCCGGCCGCAACAGCCGCCTGAGTGCCGAAGACTGGGCCCAGGCCGCTCTCGATCTGATTGCTGAACAAGGTGTGGGGGCCGTCGCGGTGGAACCGTTGGCGCGGCGCCTGGGTGTGACCAAGGGCAGTTTCTACTGGCACTTCCCCTCGCGTGATGCACTGCTGCAGGCGGCGCTGGAACGCTGGGAACTGTTCGAACAGGAACAGGTGTTCGGCAGCCTGGAGGACGTGCCGGATCCGCGCGTGCGCCTGCGCCAGCTGTTCCAGATGGTCGCGCACGAAGTGCAGCCGCACATCATCTACAGCGAACTGCTGAAGGCGCTGGACCACCCGATGGTGCGCCCGGTGATCGACCGCGTTTCGCAGCGCCGGCTCGACTATTTGGTTGCTTCGTTCCGCCAGGCCGGGCTCAGCTCCACCGATGCACGGCATCGCGCGCGCCTGGCCTATGCCGCCTACGTCGGCTTCCTGCAGCTGTCGCTGCAGCTGCAGCAACCCAAGCAGGCCCGCGAGGATTTCGAGGCCTATGTCGAGCATCTGATCGAGACGCTCATTCCCAGCTGAATGGGAGAATGGCGCCCTGCAAGTGCCGAATGCGCCTTGCAGGCGACCTCAATGCGCCAACGTATGTCGTGGTGAGGCTGGTTTCACGCGATTTGGGCATTTTCTTAACGACTCTTTAATTCCAGATCAAGTGTGGCTACTATCGGGTCACCAGCCGTTTTTTGTGCCTCCCTTTTGGGGCACGTCGGTTGGACTCAGCACACAACCCAAGATCCATGGAGAGAGAGCCCATGAAGTTGAACAGCAACAAGCTGCGCGATGCAGTGTGCGTTGCGCTGGCCGCCAGCGCCGCATCCGTTGCCGGTACCGGGGTGGCGTCTGCCCAGACCGCCACCAACCTGGACCGCATCGAAGTCACCGGTTCGCGCATCCGTACCGTCGACGTCGAAACCGCCCAGCCGGTCCTGACCCTCAACCGCGCTGACATCGAGAAGCAGGGCTTCTCGTCGGTCGCTGACATCCTGCAGAACATCAGCGCCGTGGGTACGCCGCCGATCAGCCGTGCCCAGCCGCTGTCCTCGGGCGAAGCCGTCGGCGGCACCTACATCAGCCTGCGTGACCTGGGCGCCACCCGCACCCTGGTGCTGCTCAACGGCAAGCGCCTGGGCATCACCACCGGTGGCCTGCAGGACATCTCGACCGTGCCGGTCTCGGCCATCGAGCGCATCGAAGTGCTGAAGGACGGCGCTTCGTCGATCTACGGTTCCGATGCCATCGCCGGCGTCATCAACATCATCACCCGTACCAACTTCGAAGGCGCCACCGGCAGCGTCTACTACGGCCAGTACAGTGAAGGCGACGGTGCCACCCGCACCATGGACTTCACCATGGGCGTGAAGGGTGAGCGCGGTTCGCTGACCATCGGTGCCGAGTACGCCAAGGAAGACAAGGTGCGGGCGGCCGATCGTCCGTACGGTGCGTTCCCGCGCAGCTCCAACCACCCGGACTTCGGCTGGACCACCGTCGGTGAGTTCGGCGGTTTCGTCAGCCGTCCGGCCGATGGCCTGCCGGGCGTCACCTATCCGGCCGCCAGCGCATCCAACCCGAACCGCGAAGTGCGCGTGATCCTGCGTGAGGGTGGCAACGCGAACAACAAGGCCGACTACGTCGCGCAGAACGTCAACAGCTTCTCCACCAAGGACAAGACCAACACCAACCTGCAGACCGACCTGCGTACCCCGCAGGAACGCCGTGCAGTGTTCGTCGATGGCATCTACGACCTGACCGACAACGTGCGCCTGCGCACCAACATGCTGTACAGCTTCCGCGATTCGAACCGCCAGATCGCCGGCTACCCGTACGGCGCACTGGCCTTCGGTTCGCCGATTTCGGCCAGCAGTGCGTTCAATCCGCTGGGTGCTGACATCGCCAACTGGTGGCGTCGTACTTCGGAAGTGCCGCGCAACACCCGCGCCGAGCTGACCACCTTCCGCTTCAGCGGCGGCCTGGAAGGCAGCTTCGAGTTCTCCGACCGCCTGTTCGACTGGGATGTCGGCTACCTGTACAACAACAACAAGCTGGTCCAGACCAGCACCGGCGACCTCAACCTGACCGCGCTGCGTGCGGCGGTGGGTCCGTCCTTCATCAACAGCAGCGGCGTGGCGCAGTGCGGTACCGTGGCCAACCCGATCGGGCTGAACCAGTGCGTGCCGTACAACCCGTTCCTGCACGCCGGCATCCAGAGCAACGGCGCCAACGGCGCATTGACCGGCAACACCGCCCTGCAGAACCTGCTGTTCCCGTCCGCGCACTCCACCGCCGAGACCACCACCAAGGTCATCACCGCCAACCTGGCCGGCAGCCTGTTCACCCTGCCTGCCGGCGACCTGGGCTTCGCCGTGGGTGTCGAGCACCGCAAGGAAACCGGCAGCTTCAGCCCGGACGCGCTGGTGCAGTCGGGCAACACCTCCGGCCTGGCCAACTTCCCCACCGGTGGTGGCTACAAGGTTGACGAAGTCTATGCCGAGTTCAACGTGCCGATCCTGGCCGACCTGCCGGGCGCCCGCGAGCTGAGCCTCAACGCGGCCACCCGCCATTCGGACTACGACACCTTCGGCACCACGCTGAACAGCAAGTTCGGCTTCAAGTGGAAGCCGATCGACTCGCTGCTCATCCGCGGTACCTGGGCGGAAGGCTTCCGTGCCCCGACCATCGCCGACCTGTACAGCGGCGGTTCGCAGTCGTTCGACTTCTTCACCGATCCGTGCGACGTGGTCTACGGTGCTTCGCGCACCAACGCTGCGGTGCGTGCCCGTTGCGCCGCCGCACTGCCGGCCGGCGTAAATGCAGCCAACTTCCGCCAGCAGCAGCAGGGCTTCACCCCGACCACCGCTGCATCGTCGCAGACCCCGCTGGCCTTCGTCTCCGGCTCCAACGACCAGCTGACCCCGGAAACCTCGACGTCCAAGACCCTGGGCTTCGTCTGGAGCCCGGGTTTCATCCAGAACTTCAACATGTCGCTGGACTGGTGGGAAATCCGCGTCGAGAACACCATCATCTCGGACACGGCCAACCTGATCCTCAACGACTGCTACATCAACGACATCGCGGCACGCTGCTCGGCGTTCACGCGTGACCCGGTGACCGGCATCGTCAACAACCTCAAGCGCACCGGCATCAACGCCGGTTACCGCGAGGTGGAAGGCTTCGACCTGGATGTCAGCTACCGCCTGCCGACCGATCGTTTCGGCAACTTCAGCGCGCAGTGGACCAGCACCTACACCTCGCGTGATGACCTGGTCACCACCAAGAACGCGGTCACCCACCCGAACCCCCGCACCGGCGTGGGCTGGGCTGGCTACGCCTTCCGCGTGCGTTCGAACCTGAACCTGGGTTGGGAAATGGGTGACTTCGGCGCCAGCTGGACCGTCCGTTACTTCTCCGGCATGAAGGAAGCGTGCCTGAGTGCCGTGACGTTCCCGGAAGAGTGCAACCTGCCGAACTACGCTTCGCCGAACAACCAGGGCGTGGCGGTGGGCAGCGCGACCAACCAGCGTGGCGCGACCGTGTTCAACGACGTCCAGCTGCGCTGGAACGCACCGTGGAATGCGACCGTGGCCGTGGGTGCCAACAACGTGTTCGGCCGCGTGGGCCCGACCATGTACAGCCAGCCGAGCGCGAACGTCTCCTACTACGGTGGCTTCGACATCGGTCGCTTCCTGTACATGAAGTACACCCAGCGCTTCTGATCGCGGCGTAATATGTATGTGTGACATGGCCACGCCCCGAAAGGGGCGTGGCTTTTTTCATGGGGCAGCCAGGCTTGATGGCGCAGGCCTTTGCGCAGCCGTGCTGGACCAGGCCGCGCACAGGCGCTTGCGCATCGCCGCGTGGTGGCGGCGAGGTGTCATTACGGGGATGGGCGAAGGGAGCGCGCGCGGAAACGTCGCGGTGAGGCAGCAGGGAGCTTACAGGTCCTGCTCGTAGCGCACGTACGGCACGGTGCCGTCGTCGTTGCTTTCGTTGCGTGGCGAGAACGGATTCTTGCCGCGGCTGATCACGTTCTCGGCGCCCACGGTGAGCTGGCCGGACCATGGCGTGCGCCAGGTCAGGCCGATACCCAGGCCTTCCCACTTGCCGGGCTTGCCGGGCACGTCGATGACGCGGCCGATGATGCTGCCGGTGAAATTGCCGTAGCCGGCGCCGATGCTCAGGCTCTTGCTGTCCCAGCGGTCGGCAATGGCCGGCGAGGCGTCGGCCAGCGGTACCAGGCGGGCCTTGGCGTAGGTGCCGGCGATGGACACGAAGCCTTCGCGGCCGATGTTCTTCTGTGCGAACACGGTCAGGTCATTCTGCTCGGCGCGCAGCGAAGGGGTCTTGTTCGGGCCTGTCAGCCATGCCGGCAGGGTTTCACGGCCGGTGCCGGCGGTGATGCCGAGGCGGCTGCTGCCACGGTTCAATGCGGCGGTGCCGGTGAAACGCCGGCTGTTGAGGTCGTCCTCGTCGCCGAGGCTGGCCAGCATGCAGTGGCTGGCCAGACCGCTCATGCTGGTCCCGCTGCTGCTGCAGAGCAAGCCCAGCGAATCGCCGGAGGACAGGCCAAAGGCCGCATCCAGCGAGTTGCGGCCGAAATGCCAACGCGCCCCGGCCGCCTGCTCACCGGTCGGCTCCAGGTACAGCAGAGCCTCGACCTTGCCGCTGCCCTTGTTCCATACCGGCAGCACGGTGCGGGTGTCCTTGCTCTGCGCATGCACGCCCGTGATCGCGCCAAGGGCGATCATCATGGCCAGCGGTAGACGCAGGAAGGTACGCATCGGACCAGTTCAGACAGGGACGGACAACGGAAGTTCCCGTGGGGACGGGAACTTGATGCTAGGGTGTTTATGAATTCTTAACAAGCCTTGATCCTCCCCAGGTACAAGACTGCCGTTCATTGAAGCCGTTCAGGCGCCGGTACAGCCCCCTGGGCGCCGTGGAACAGTATGCCGAACTCCGTCAATGGAAAGTGATACTCACGCCCGCAGAATTCGCAACGGACCTCGACGGCGCCGGTGTCTGCAGCCGCTGCACGGGCCTCTTCCTCACCCAGCGACTGCAGCATCGCCGCCACCCGCTCGCGGGAACAGGAGCAGGCAAAGGACAGCGGCTTTTCGCCCATCAGCGCCGGCTTCTCCTCGTGGAACAGGCGGTGCAGCAGCTGCTCGGCCGGGGTGGCCAGCAGTTCAGCCTTGCCAAGGGTCTCGAACAGGGCGCTGGCGCGCGCCCAGCCGTCCTCGTCGCCCTCGTCGCCCGGCAGCTTCTGCAGCAGCAGGCCGGCGGCACCATTGCGGTCGGCCGCCAGCAGCAGGCGGGTCGGCAGCTGCTCGGACTGGCGGAAGTAGTCCTCGAAGGCCTCGTCCAGTTCCGGTGCGGTCAGTCCGACCAGGCTCTGGTAGCGCTGCGGTTCACGCGGGTCCAGGCCGGGGTTCTCGATGGTGATGGCGAGGATCGCGTCATCGCCCAGGCTGGACAGGTCGCGCGGCGCGTCGCCGCCTTCGCTGAGCTGGGCGATGCCGCGCAGGGTGCCGGCGGCGGTGCATTCGGCGAACAGGGTGCGCAGGGCAGTGCTGCTGCGCAGCTGGATCGACAGGCGTCCATCGATCTTGGTATGGCCGGTGAACAGCGCCGAGGCCACGCAGGCCTCGCCGAGCAGTTCGGCGGCGGTATCCGGGTACTCGGCGTGGGACAGGATTTCCTGCCAGGTGGCCTGCAGGTGCACGTGGACGCCGCGGACGCCGGCGTCGGGGAGCAGGAAGCGGATCAGGGAATCGGAGTTGGCGGTCATCGGCTCACATCGCGCGTAAACGGGGGCAGTTGCCGGATAATGCGCCGACAACCAGATAGAAGAAGGATGCACCAGTAATGGGGGCAGGGGGAGAGCAGCACAAGGTGGAAGCTGTCGTAGAAGGCCCGCGCCGCAGGCGCTGGCGCTGGAAACGGCTGCTGTGGCTGCCGGTGCTGCTGGCTGCTTTCAGCTGCCTGCAGGTCCTGGTGCTGCGGTTCATCGACCCGCCCGTGTCCATGGTGATGCTGTGGCGCTATGGCGAGGCGCTGGGCGAGGCCGATTGGTCCTATCGCCTGCATTACCAGTGGCGCGACCTTGACCAGATGGCGCCGAGCCTGCCCATTTCGCTGGTGGCCGCCGAGGACCAGCGTTTCCCCGACCACAACGGCTTCGACCTGCAGGCCATCGAGAAGGCCCGCGACCACAATGCCAAGGGCGGGCGGCTGCGTGGCGCCAGCACGATCAGCCAGCAGGTCGCCAAGAACCTGTTCCTCTGGCAGGGCCGCAGCTGGATCCGCAAGGGGCTGGAGGTCTGGTACACCGTGCTGATCGAAGCGCTGTGGCCAAAGGAGCGCATCCTGGAAATGTACGCCAACATCGCCGAGTTCGGTGATGGCGTGTACGGAGCTCAGGCGGCGGCGCAGAAGTTCTGGGGCAAGGACGCGGCCAGGTTGGGCCCGGCCGATAGCGCGCGGTTGGCGGCGGTGCTGCCGGCACCGCGGCGCTACAACGCCGCAAAGCCAGGGCCGTACGTGCAGCGGCGCGCCGCCTGGATCCAGCGCCAGGCACGGCAGCTGGGCGGGGCCGCGTACCTTTCGGAAGAGTGAGCGCGCGCCGCCTGATCTACGGCCGGCGGCAACGTACAATCCGGGCATGACCCGCGAACGGCTCACTTTTGTCATCGCCGCCTACAACGAGGCCCTGGCACTGCCGTTGCTGTATCCGCGGTTGTGCGCGGTGCTCGACGCGCTGCCCGACATCGACGGCCACATTCTGTACGTGGACGACGGCAGCCATGACGGGACCTGGGAGGTGATCGCCCGCCTGGCCCAATCCGACGCGCGGGTCTCCGCGCTGAAGCTGTCGCGCAATTTCGGCAAGGAAGCCGCACTGACCGCTGGCCTGGACCTGGTGCGCGAAGGGGCGGCGATGATCCTGGATGCCGATGGCCAGGACCCGCCGGAGCTTGTGCCGCAGTTCGTCGCGCGCTGGCGCGAGGGCCATGACAACGTCTATGGCACGCGTCTGGCGCGCGATGGCGAGGCCTGGATCAAGCGTGCCACGGCGGCGATCTTCTACCGGGTGATGGGGCGCCTTTCGCGTACGCCGATCCCGGCCGACACCGGGGATTTCCGCCTGCTGTCACCACGCGCGCTGAGTGCGCTGCGCGAGATGCGTGAGCGCCATCGTTTCATGAAGGGGCTTTTCAGCTGGGTGGGTTTCAAGCGCGTGGCGGTGCCCTATCACCGCCACGCACGCGTGGCCGGCACCAGCAAGTTCAGCCTGTGGCGGCTGTGGAACTTCGCCCTGGAAGGCATTACCGGGTTCTCGACCGTGCCTCTGCGCGCGGCGACCTACCTGGGGCTGGCAACCGCGGCGGTGGCCTTCGTGTTCGGCATGTGGGTGATCGTCAAGGCCGCGCTGTACGGCGACCGGGTGGCGGGCTGGCCGACGATGATGGCGGTGATCCTGTTCCTGGGCGGGGTGCAGTTGATCGCGCTGGGCCTGATCGGTGAGTACCTGGGGCGCCTGTACGAAGAGTCCAAGCAGCGGCCGTTGTACCTGGTTGACGCGTGGCTAGCATCCGCCGTGGCAGACTCGGCCCTGCAACCCACCCTCGGAGGGCAGGCAGATGACCACGGTACGGCAACTGTTGGACGGCAAGTCTCCTGAAGTACATGCGGTCGCGCCGGATGCGGCGGTGATCGATGCGATCCGGTTGATGGCGGAAAAGGGCATTGGCGCGGTCCTGGTGATGGATGGGCCGCGGTTGGTCGGGATCCTCTCGGAGCGCGATTACGCGCGCAAGATCGTGTTGCGTGATCGTTCTTCGCGCGATACGGCGGTGGCCGAGATCATGACGACGCAGGTGGTGACGGTGTCGCCGGGCGAACAGGTGGAGCATTGCCTGCAGCTGGTGACCGACTACCGCATCCGCCACCTGCCGGTGGTGGAAGGCGCGCAGGTGCTGGGGGTGATTTCCATTGGCGACCTGGTGAAGTCGGTGATCGATGCGCAGCGTAGGGAGCTGGATCAGCTGCAGCAGTACATCGTGGCGGGATGAATTTTTTGCTGGCGGGCCTGCGGCCCGCCAGCCCGCTTTTCGAGGCTCAAAGCCAAAGCCAAAGCCAAAGCCAAAGCCAAAGCACCGCCTTCCTGATGCGGGGGGAGGCTGAGGGCATGGGCGTGTCCTGCCTGGGTCACCCGTCCCCCTCAAACCACGATCAATCCAGGCGCCACGAACGAACGCTCCTACTTCGCATACTGCCCACCGCAGTCGGCATCCTTGCCCGGCCCCAGTTCAATCGTAGCCAGCAGCGCTGCCGGCGGGACAATGCTGCCCAGTGCCAGGGCCACCGCGCCGCGAATACCCAACGCCTTGAAGTCCGGGCGGAACGACGGGTCCTTGAACGTGCCGCTGATATGCAACGGTGACCGCAGTACCAGGATGCTCTTGTCCTTCGGGCGCGGTTTCAGCAGCAGGTCCAGGGTCTCGTCGCGCAGGCTGACCGTGCCTTCGCCGATGAGGATGGTATCGGTGGTGTCCACCGCCAGTGCCTGGCTGGTCATCAGGCCGTCCTGCACACCGAAGTCGGCGAAGGCGCAGCGCAGCGGAATCTGCTTGTCACCGGTCACCAGGAATTTCAGCGACTCGGTGATATCCAGCCCGGCCAGTTCCATCACCAGGTTGCCGACATGGCCACGGCCCATCGCCAGCCCGACCTTGCCGCTGCTGCTGCCGAGCATGGCGGCGATCGAGTTGCCGCGCCCGCTCAGGTCCACTTCGCCGCCGATGCCGCCCTTGGCCTGCTCGGCCAGCTTCGCATCCGGGAAAAGCTGGCCCAGCTGCACGCCGCGTACGCTGGCCCTCAACGCAGTGCGAATCTGCGCCTGGCGTGCATCCATGCGGATCGTGCTGCGGATATCGCCGCCGGCCACGCCGAAGTTCAGCGGGTCCAGCCGCAGCACGCCGTCATCCAGCAGCAGGTGCGCGTCCATGTCGTCCAGTGGCAACGAGGGCGCGTTGATGCGGTGGGCCTTCCAGCGCACGTCGGCATCCATCGCACGCAGTTTGCCCAGATTGTAGGGCGTGTCGGGCAATACCCGGCTGCTGGCGGCGATGCGGGCGGCCTGTGCCTTTTGTTCCGCATTCGCGGTTTCGCCGCCGCCGGTCTTCGGTGGCGCTCCCACGAAGCCGGCCAGGTCATCGAAGTCCAGGCGCCTGGATTCCAGTGTCGCGGTCAGCCGTGGACGGTCGCGTCCCACCTCGAACTGCAGGTTGCCAGCGAGGTCGCTGTCACCGACCTTCCCGGTGAAGCTGTCGTAGCGCCAGACGTTGTGGTCGCGCTTCAGCCGTCCGTCCAAGGCGTAGGGCGGTGAGGGCGGGATGGCAATGCCGAGCAGCGGGTACAGGTCCGACAGGTCCTGCCCGCTGAGTGCGAACTGCAGGTCGAACACCCGCAGCTGGAACGGATTGGTCAGCGTGCCACTGGCCACCGCGTGGGTAGCGCCGGCGCGACCGTCGAGGTGGATGCGGAACGGGTGGTCGCTGTCGGTCAGTTCCAGCGGAGATTCGGTGCCACCGCGCAGGGTGAACGGGTTGCCTTGCCAGTGGCCTTTGCCCTGCACCAGCAGCGGCAGTGAGGCATCGGCCTGTTTCGGCTGACCGCTGCGCACGCCCACGCGGATGTCGGTGCGGCCCAGTGCATCGATGAACTGCAGCCGACCATCGTCGATGCGCAGGCGTTTGAGCTGCGGGCTTGTGCCGCCGGCGCTGTCACCGAGGAAGTCCCAGTTGCCCGGCTCGCCCTTGCGCGGGGCGGTTTCCAGCAGCACGTCCGGCCGGGTCAGGCGCACCTCGGGCAGCTGCACGCTGCCGCGCAGCAGGGGCCAGACCCGCACGTCGATCTCGACGCGGTCTGCGCTGGCCATCTCAGGTTGTTTCGCCCAGCTGGCATTGGCGAAGGTGATCGCATCGGCGCGGATCGTGCTGGTGCGGCCGAGGTCGACATCAAGGTTCCCGATGCGCAGCACTCGGCCGGTGCGTGCCTGTACCGCGCGCTCCACCGGTCCCTTGAACCAGTTCCAGTCCCACAACGCGAGCAGTATCAGGATCGCCGCCAGCAGGAAGACCAGGATCGTGAGCCAGCGCCGGCCTCGTGGGCCGGGGCGGCGGAGGCGCCAACGGGACGTGCGCTTTGCGGCAGGGGAGGCGGCAGCATTCACGCTGCCATGGTTGCCCCCTGTTCGTGGACAGGGCGCGAAGCGACCATGTGCATGGCGTGCACACGCCGCCCTCGAGCGGCCGTTTACAGCACCTGCATGGTGACCGCGACGAAGTGGCAGACGCTGCCGCCGATCACGAACAGGTGCCAGATGGCATGCGAGTACGGGATCGATTCACGGTGGTAGAAGTAGGTCCCCAGCGTGTACGACAGGCCGCCGGCGAACAGCCAGGTGAGGGTGCCGCCATCGATCGAGGCCCACATCGGCTTGATCGCCACGACCACCAGCCAGCCCATGGCGATGTAGATCACCGTTGAGAGCACCTTGAAACGGCCGGTGTAGAACAGCTTGAACACCACGCCGCCCAGCGCCAGCGCCCAGATCGCGGTGAACAGGCCCCAGCCCCACGGACCGCGCAGGCCGATCAGCGTGAACGGGGTATAGGTGCCCGCGATCAGCACATAGATCGCGCAGTGGTCGAATACCTTCAACCGGCCCTTGGCGACCGGATGCTGGATGGCGTGGTACAGCGTGGAGGCGGTGTACAGCAGCAACAGCGCGATGCCGAACACGATCGCGCTGGCCAGCTGCCAGCCGTCGCCGTAGATCGCAGCCAGGGTGATCAACACCGCGCTGGCGGCCAGGGCGAATACCGCGCCCAGGCCATGGGTCAGGGCGCTGGCGATTTCTTCACGGATCGAAGCAATGGACGTCGTGGACATGGCGTAGGCATTGTTCGCGGGGAGGGGGACCCGCACCCCCTTATCATCGCCGCGATGGGCGATACGTGCACGCCTGTCACCGTATGGTGGGTGAATGCCTGCCTTGCGTTGGCTGAGGTCAGAGCCCTTTCCTGCCGGAAAGGGATCCGACCCCGTGGCATCAGCCCACCGAAACGGTATGGGCCGCTTCGCGGGTGGCCGAGAAACGCACGTCCGGCGAGCGTTCCTGCGCCAGCTGCAGGTTGACCCGGGTCGGTGCCAGGTAGACCAGGTGGCCGGCTGCATCCAGTGCCAGGTTCAGCGCATTCTTTTCGCGGAACTCTTCCAGCTTCTTCTCGTTGCTGCAGTGGACCCAACGCGCGGTGGTCACGCTGACCGGCTCGAAGGTGGCTTCCACGCCGTACTCGTCCTTCAGGCGATAGGCCGCCACGTCGAACTGCAGCACACCCACCGCACCCAGGATCAGGTCGTTGCTGGTGAGAGGGCGGAAGAACTGGGTCGCGCCTTCTTCGGACAGCTGGGCCAGTCCCTTCTGCAGCTGCTTGAGCTTGAGCGGATCGCGCAGGCGCGCGCGGCGGAACAGTTCCGGGGCGAAGTTGGGGATGCCGGTGAAGGTGACCGCTTCGCCTTCGGTAAAGGTATCGCCGATGGAAATGGTGCCGTGGTTGTGGATGCCGATCACATCGCCCGGCCAGGCTTCGGCGGCGATTTCACGATCGCTGGCCATGAAGGTCAGTGCGTTGGCCAGCTTCATTTCCTTGCCGGTGCGCACGTGGAAGGTCTTCATGCCAGCGCTGAAGCGGCCCGAGCAGACGCGCATGAACGCGACGCGGTCGCGGTGCTGCGGGTCCATGTTGGCCTGGATCTTGAATACGAAGCCGGTCAGCTTGTTTTCTTCCGGGGCGATCTCGCGGCCGGTGGTGGAGCGGGCCTGTGGCGACGGCGCATGCTCGACGAAGAAGTCCAGCAGCGGCTGCACGCCGAAGTTGTTCACGCCCGAGCCGAAGAACACCGGGGTCTGCTTGCCGGCGCGGTAGGCCTCCAGGTCGAACGGATGGCTGGCGCCCTGCACCAGTTCCAGTTCGTCGCGCAGGTCGGCCAGCATCTGTGCACCGATCTTCTCGGCCAGGCCGGGGGCATCGATGGACGGGAAGATGGTCGAATCCTGGCGGGTGAAGTTGCGGCCCGGCTCGTACAGGTGCACTTCGCCGGTGAGCAGGTGGACCACGCCCTTCAGGCGCTGGCCCATGCCGATCGGCCAGGTGACCGGCGCGCACTGGATGCCCAGCACGGTTTCCACTTCATCCAGCAGCTCGATCGGGTCCTTGCCCTCGCGGTCGAGCTTGTTGATGAAGGTCATGATCGGGGTATCGCGCAGGCGGCACACTTCCATCAGCTTGATGGTGCGCTCTTCCACGCCCTTGGCCACGTCGATCACCATCAGCGCCGAGTCCACCGCAGTCAGCACGCGGTAGGTGTCCTCGCCGAAGTCGGCGTGGCCGGGGGTGTCGAGCAGGTTGACGATCTTGTCTTCGTACGGGAACTGCATCACCGAAGAGGTGACGGAGATGCCGCGTTCCTTTTCCAATGCCATCCAGTCGGAGGTGGCGTGGCGGGCGGCCTTGCGGCCCTTGACCGAACCGGCCATCTGGATCGCGCCTCCGAACAGCAGCAGCTTTTCGGTCAGCGTGGTCTTGCCGGCGTCAGGGTGGGAAATGATGGCGAAGGTGCGGCGACGCGACGCTTCGTTGGCGACTTCGGACATGGCAGTGGCGCCCGCCCGGGGCGCTTTTCAAAGAGATAAGCGCCCGATTATACCGGCCGGGGCCGTTCAGCGCCCGATGCCGCCCTCGGCCTCGCCCTGGCGGGCGAACTGCAGCTGGCCCTGCTCGGCGAAGATGCGTGCCGGCACCGAACGCAGGCCCATGCCGCGGTTGACCTGCACCACGAAGTGCAGGTGCGGTGCGCTGCTGAAGCCGCTGTTGCCGGACAGGCCGATGGGCTGCCCGGCGCCCACCGCCTGGCCGCGACGCACGCGCATGCCGCCGGACTGCAGGTGGCCGTACAGGGCCATGCTGCCGTCGCTGTGCAGCACGCGGATGAAGTTGGCGCGGGCACCATCACGTTCGCGGTCCTGGCTGTTGCCTCGGAAGCCATCCTGGATCTGCATCACCGTGCCCTCGCGCGCGGCCAGCACCAGTGTGCCCTCCGGCAGTGCGAAGTCGACCGCGTCGCGGTTTTCCTCGTCGTCGTGGCTGATCCGGCCCTGCGGCGCCTGGTCCACGCGCGGGCGTGCATCATCGAAGGGCAGGCGGTAGGCCACATCCTCGGCCTGTGCGGCGGGGTTGCCTGGTACCGACTGCAGGCGCAGGTCCAGCATCCGGCCGTTGACCGGCGCGGGGAGGTGGCCGACGACCAGACTGCTGTCGCCCTGTATCAGTGACTGCACCGGCAAGCCGTCGACCGGGTGCCCAGGGGCGGCGCGCAGTTCGATCTGCAACGGCCCGGCCAGGGTGTTGTCGATCCGGGCCTGCCACTGTTCGCCGATCGACTGCAGGCGCAGCTGGGCCATCGGAAGGGGGGCCTTCGCCTCCGCGCTGGCGGGGGCAGGCGCCTTCGGCAGCATCCCCCAGCCCTGGCGCCAGTCGCTGGCGCCGGCAGAGGCGCTGGCCAGCAGCGGTAGGAGCAGGCAGGTCAAGGGCAGGCGTGGCATCAGCGGATTCAGGAAAACGGACCGTCCGGACTGTACCCGATCCTGAACGGAGCGACCGCGACGCCTCTCGCATACCTGTCGCGAAAATATTCATCGCTTTATCCGCATGAAGGGATTGACAGCGCCCGGAAGCGCTGGCATCGTGGCCTCACCATCGAGACCGGCAGAGGGACAGGCCCTTTGAAGCCGGGGCAGCCCGCGGATGCGAAAGCGTTCGCGTAGGTGCCAAATCCTGCGGGGACCGTGGCGTCCACCGAAAGATGGTTCGATCCATGCACCGCACGTGCATCTCGAACGCGAGCCCCGCGAAGGCTCGATGGCCGATTCCCCAACCGGATCCCGCCATGAGCTTCGCTGCCAGTACCGCCGTTCGCCCCGAACCCTTTGTCCCCGTCAGCGTGCCGGTCGAAGACCGCGTGCATGCCGAGCGCGGTGAGTTCGCCGCGGTGCTGTCGATGCGTCACGCTGGCCCCAGCCCGGTGCGCCTGCGCTATGAGTGGGTCGGCCCGGCCAATGCGCCGGTGGTGGTGCTGGCCGGCGGCATTTCCGCCCATCGCCATGTGGCGTCCAACGCACAGTTCAGCGAGAAGGGCTGGGCCGAAGACCTGGTCGGCAGTGGTCGCACGCTGGATCCGCAGCAGTTGCGCGTACTGGCGTTCGACTTCATCGGGGCCGACGGTGCGTTGGACGTGCCGATCGATACCGCTGACCAGGCCGATGCGCTGGCACTGCTGCTGGATCATCTGGGTATCCGCACGCTGAAGGCCTTCGTCGGCTACTCGTATGGCGCGCTGGTCGGCCAGCAGTTCGCGATCCGTCATCGAGCCCGGGTGCGCCAGCTGGTGCTGGCCAGCGGCGCGCATCGTCCGCACCCGTATGCCGCGGCCTGGCGCGCACTGCAGCGCCGCGCCGTCGCCCTCGGCCAACTGCAGTGCGGCGAAGACCACGGCCTGGCGCTGGCCCGGCAGTTCGCCATGCTCAGCTACCGCACCCCGGAAGAGTTCGGCGAGCGCTTCGACGCCGCGCCGGAAGTGATCAACGGCCGCGTGCGGGTCGCCGCCGAGGACTATCTCGACGCCGCCGGCGCGCAGTACGTCGCGCGCACGCCGGTGACCGCCTACCTGCGCCTGTCCGAATCGATCGACCTGCACCGCGTGGACCCCGCCGCCATCCTGCCGCCGACCGTGGTGGTCGCGGTGGAGGGTGACCGCTTGGTGCCGCTGGCCGACCTGGTCGGCCTGGTCGAGGGGCTGGGGCCGCGCGGAAGCCTGCGCGTGCTGCGCTCGCCCTACGGCCACGACGCCTTCCTCAAAGAAACCGATCGCATCGACGCGATCCTCGCCACCGCCTTCCGCACCTCTGGAGAGTCCGCATGAGCCTGCACGCCAACGAGCCGTCCTGTAGCCGCACCACTGCCGCCGTCCGTGCCGGCATCGATCGGGACACCGCGCATGGCGCGGTCACGCCGCCGATCGTGCTGTCGTCGAACTTCAGTTTTGAAGGCTTCGGCAACAAGCGCCAGTACGACTACACGCGCAGTGGCAACCCGACCCGCGACCTGTTGGGTGAAGCGCTGGCCGAGCTGGAAGGCGGCGCGGGCGGCGTGATCACCGCCACCGGCATGGGCGCGATCAACCTGGTGCTGAACGCGCTGCTTCAGCCGGGCGATACCCTGGTCGTGCCGCACGACGCGTACGGTGGCAGCTGGCGGCTGTTCAATGCGCTGGCGAAGAAGGGCCATTTCGAACTGGTCACCGCCGACCTGACCGATCCGCGCGCGCTGTCGCAGGCGCTGGCCACCCAGCCGAAGCTGGTGCTGGTGGAAACGCCGTCCAATCCGCTGCTGCGCATCACCGACCTGCGCTTCGTCATCGATGCCGCGCACAAGGCAGGTGCTCTGGTTGTGGTCGACAACACCTTCCTGTCGCCGGCCCTGCAGCAACCACTGTCGTTCGGTGCGGATCTGGTGCTGCATTCCACCACCAAGTACATCAACGGCCACAGCGACGTGGTGGGCGGTGCGGTCGTCGCGCGCGATCCGGCACTGCATGAGCAGCTGGTGTGGTGGGGCAACGCGCTGGGCCTGACGGGTTCGCCGTTTGATGCCTTCCTGACCCTGCGCGGCCTGCGCACGCTGGATGCGCGCCTGCGCGTGCATCAGGAGAACACCACGTCGATCGTTGCGCTGCTGGACCAGCATCCGGCGGTCGGCCGCGTCTATTATCCGGGCCTGGCCGATCACCCGGGCCACTCCATCGCTGCTCGCCAGCAGAGTGGCTTCGGCGCGATGCTGTCGTTCGAACTGGCGCACTGCGCGGGTGATGATCCGCACGCGGCGGTGCGCGCGTTCGTCGATGGCCTGCGCTGTTTCACCCTGGCCGAATCGCTGGGCGGCGTCGAAAGCCTGATCGCGCACCCCGCCACCATGACCCATGCGGCGATGACCGCCGAAGCGCGTGCTGCGGCCGGCATCAGCGAAGGCCTGCTGCGCCTGTCGGTTGGCATCGAGGCCGAGCGTGACCTGTTGGCCGATCTCGGCGCCGCGCTGCAGCGTGCCGAAGCGGTGATTGATGCGGCTGCGCGCCGCAAACAGGTGGTGGATGCATGAGCGCGCTCGCCGCAGAAATTCCTGCTCTGGGCGTGGGACGCTTGGCGCTGCTGGGCACCGGCACGGTCGGCTCGGCCTTCGTACAGCGTTACCAGGCATTGCGGGCGCGTGGGCTGGAACTGCCCAGCGTGCAGTGGCTGGCCAATTCACGCACTGCGCTGGAGATCGATCGTGACCTGGCCTTGCCGCTGGAACTGGCACAGCGTGCACCGCGCGATGGCCAGAGTTCGCCACCGTGGGCGAGTGCCGAAGGACTGGAGCGTGGCGACGTGGTGGTCGACGCCACCGCCAGTGAAGACGTGGCCGCGCGCCACGTGCAGTGGCTGGCGCGGGGCGTGCATGTGGTGACCGCCAACAAGCTGGGGCGTGGTGCGCAGCTGGCCCGCGCGCAGGCCATTGCGGAAAGCTGTGCCGACAGTGGCGCACGCTATGGCGACAGCGCGACGGTGGGCGCGGGCCTGCCGCTGTTGAGCAGCCTGCGTGCACTGGTGGCCGGTGGCGATCACATCCATGCCATCGAAGGCGTGCTGTCCGGTTCGCTGGCGTGGCTGTTCCATCGTTATGACGGCCAGTCGCCGTTCTCGGCGGCGGTGCGCGAGGCGCTGGCTGCCGGCTACACCGAGCCCGATCCGCGTCTGGACCTTTCCGGTGAAGACGTGCGTCGCAAGCTGCTGATCCTCGCCCGCAGCAGCGGGTTGGCGCTGGATGCGTCGCAGGTAGAGGTGGATTCACTGGTGCCTGAAGCGCTGGCAGCGCTGCCGCTGGAGGATGCGGTGGCGGCGCTTGAGCAGCTGGATGCGCCGTTGCAGGCGCGCTGGCAGCAGGCGCATGACAATGGCCGCGTGCTGCGTTTCGTTGGCCGTGTCGATGGCGAGGGTGCGCAGGTGGGCCTGCGTGAGTTGCCTGCCGATCACCCGTTGGCGCAGGGCGCGGGCACCGACAACCGCGTGGCCATCCACAGCGATCGCTATCACCGCCAGCCGTTGTTGATCCAGGGCCCGGGCGCGGGCGCGGAAGTCACCGCCGCCGCGCTGCTGGATGACGTGCTGCGGATCGTCGGCTGATCGCACTGCTTCTGTAGAGCCGAGCCCATGCTCGGCTGCTACTGGCGAGATCCCTCTTGCTGGATAAGCCGAGCATGGCTCGACTCTACAGGGGAGGGCTGCCGTTCAATGCGCCTTCAATGCCTTCAGCAACGCCGCGTTGAACTGCTTCGGGTCCTGCACCTGCGGCGAATGGCCCAGTTCGGCGAACTCGATCAGCGTCGCGCCGGGAATCGCCGCGGCTGCCGCCTTCCCGAGCACCGGATAGTTGCCCAGCGTCGCCTTCACCGCTGGTGGCGCCAGGTCGCGACCGATCGCGGTGCGGTCCTTCTGGCCGATGAACAGCGTGGTCGGCACCTGAACATTCTTGAGTTCGTAGACCACCGGCTGGTTGAACACCATGTCCGAGGCCAGTGCCTGGCTCCATGCAACGGCCTGCTTGCCGGGCCCTTCGTACATGCCCGACTGCATCCGTGCCCACGGTTCATACGCCGGCTTCCATTTTCCGTCGTAGTACACGTCCAGCTGGTAGCGGCGGATGCTGTCATAGCTGATGTTCATTTCGCCGGCGAACCACGCGTCCACGCTGCGCCAGGGAACACCCAGCGCCTTCCAGTCTTCCAGCCCGATCGGGTTGACCAGTGACAGGCTGCGCAGGTCCTGCGGGAACATCAGCGCATAGCGCACCGCCAGCATGCCGCCCATCGAATGACCGACCAGGTGCACCGGGACATCACCCAGTTGCAGCTGTTGCAGCAGGGCATGGGTGTTGGCGGCCAGCTGCGCGAACGAATACTGGTAACGCTCGGGCTTGCTGGATTTGCAGAAGCCCACCTGGTCCGGGGCGATCACCCGATAGCCGGCGGCAACCAGTGGCTTGATCGATTCCTTCCAGGTGGCGGCACAGAAGTTCTTGCCGTGCAGCAGCACCACCACGCCGATGGGTGCCTTCTTCGGCGCTATGTCGAGGTAGGCCATTTCCAGCGGCTGCCGCTGCGATTCCAGCGCGAAGGTCTTCACCGGATAGCCGTAGTCGAAACCCTCCAGCCGCGGCCCGTAAGTGGGCGCGGCCAGCGCAGGCAGTGGAAGGCAGGCAAGCAGGGCGGCAGCGATCACGCGCATGGGGCAGTCCGGGGCGAGGGAGCCCCGAGCCTAACCGGAACGCAGTGACGGTGTCGTCCGACCGGGCAAGGGCGACGAGGTAGAGTCGACTGGGTAGAGTCGACGGTTAGTCGACTACCTTCCCCACAACGAGCGAAAATCCCGCGCCGCGCGCGATAGTCGACCAACGGTCGACTCTACCTGTGGCCCGGCGCCATCGCGCCGGGACCGGTCGACCTCAACACTCGATGACGTTCACCGCCAGGCCACCGCGGCTGGTTTCCTTGTACTTGTCCTGCATGTCGCGGCCGGTATCGCGCATGGTCTTGATCACCTTGTCCAGCGACACTTTGTGCTTGCCGTCGCCACGCATCGCCATACGTGAGGCGTTGATCGCCTTCACCGCGCCCATCGCATTGCGTTCGATGCAGGGGATCTGCACCAGCCCGCCGATCGGGTCACAGGTCAGGCCGAGGTTGTGTTCCATGCCGATTTCCGCGGCATTCTCGATCTGGCTCGGGTTGCCACCCAGCGCTGCGACCAGGCCACCGGCCGCCATCGAGCAGGCCACGCCCACTTCGCCCTGGCAGCCCACTTCGGCGCCGGAGATCGAGGCGTTTTCCTTGTACAGGATGCCGATCGCTGCCGAGGTCAGCAGGAAGTCGAATACGCGCTGTTCGTTGGCGCCGGGGCAGAAACGGTCGAAGTAATGCAGCACCGCCGGCAGCACGCCGGCAGCGCCGTTGGTCGGCGCAGTCACCACACGACCACCGGCGGCGTTCTCTTCGTTCACCGCCAGCGCGTACAGGTTGACCCAGTCCAGCGTGGTCAGCGGATCGCGCATCGCTGCTTCCGGCTTCGACGACAGCTCGCGGTACAGCGCCGGTGCACGACGGCCGACCTTCAGGCCACCCGGCAGCACGCCTTCCTCGCGGATGCCGCGCGCCACGCACGACTGCATCGCACTCCAGATCTCGCGCAGGTTGGCGCGGATCTCGTCTTCGCTGCGCCAGCACTTCTCGTTCTCGAACATCAGCTGGGCAATACTCAGGCCGCTGCGCGCGGTCTGCGCCAGCAGCTCGTCGCCGCTCTTGAACGGGTAGGGCAGCGGGGTCTCGTCGGGCACGATGCGGTCATCGGCCGCGTCGTCCTGGTTGACCACGAAGCCGCCACCGACCGAGTAATAGTCACGGGTGGCGATCACCTCGTCCTCGGCGTTGTACGCGGTGAAGCGCATGCCGTTGGTGTGGTACGGCAGCTTCTGGCGCTTGTTCATGCCGAGGTCGCGCTTCTCATCGAAGGCGATCTCGTGCTGGCCCATCAGCTGGATGCGCTTGCTGCTGCGGATGCGCTCCAGGGTGGCCGGAATGATGTCCGGATCGATCAGGTTCGGCCGCTGGCCTTCCAGGCCCAGCAGGATCGCCTTGTCGGTGCCATGGCCGCGGCCGGTCAGCGCCAGCGAGCCATAGACATCGGCGCGGATGCGCGCGACTTCGTTCAGGCGACCCGGGTCGAGCAGCCAGCGATGGATGAATCGCTCGGCGGCCTTCATCGGCCCGACGGTGTGCGAGGAGCTCGGGCCAATGCCGATCTTGAAAACGTCGAACGTGCTGACAGCCATGGTTGCCGTACTGCGGGTACCGGAGGAGACCGCTATTCTAGCGGTTCATGCCGCACTTCCATGGCTGCGGCGCAGCATTTCGGCAGAGGGAGCAAAACCGGTGTTGACCCTGTTCCAGCGCGATGACTGCCACCTGTGCGACATGGCCCTGGCCGAGCTGGCCAAGGCGCGGGCACCGGAGTTCGAATCGGTGTTCCTGGATGACCAGCCTGCGCTGGAAGGGCGCTACGGCGCGCGGGTGCCGGTGCTGCGCGACGAGCGCGGCGACCGTGAGCTGGACTGGCCGTTCGACGCGGCCACGGTCCAGGCCTGGCTGGCCGTCGACCGGTAGTGCCGGCCGTTGGCCGGCAACCCCGCGATGCCCGGTGATGCCGGCCAGCGGCCGGCACTACCAGAGGCGGTTTATTTCGCGTCGAACTTCACGATCGTGCTGATCGCGGTTTCGTCCGGGATGGTCTTGGTGTCGGCCCAGTCGCCGCCGCCGACGCCGAAGTCCAGCCGCTTGACCGTGGCCTTGCCGCTCAGCACCGGCTGGGTGCCCGGCTTCCAGGTGAAGGTGAGGGTGACCGGCTTGCTGACGCCTCGCAGTTCCAGTGTGCCATCGGCGGCGAACTGGTCATTGCCCACCGCGCGGAAGCCCTTGGCGGTGTAGCGTGCGGTGGCGAACTTGCCAACATTGAAGAAGTCGGCGGTCTGCAGGGTCGAGTCACGGTCGCTGTTGCCGCTCTTGGCGCCGGCCAGCGGGATCACCACGTCCAGCGAACCGGCGGCAGGATTGGCCGGGTCGAAGCTGAGCTTGGTGGCAAAGCCCGGGAAGCTGCCGGTAAACACTTCGCCGTCGTACTTGGTGGCGAACACCAGGATCGAGCCGGCGCCGGGCGCCTGTGCGTAGTCGGCGGCGAACACCGGGGTGGTGGCCAGCATGCCGGCCAGGGCGGCGGCCACGGCGGCCGGAGTGGTCAGTTTCAGGTTCATCGGTCAGTCCTTCTGAGGGGAGGCAAGCCAGCCGCGCGGCAACATGCGGGACAAGGTCGCATCGCGCTGGAACAGGTGGTGGTAGAAGGCAGCGCCGGCATGGGCCAGCACCACCGCGATCAACAGCCAGAAGCCGTACTCGTGGATGGCATGCGATACCGCGACCACCTGCGGGTCGGGGGCGCTCAGCTTGGGCACGTCGACCAGGCCGAACCAGCGGAACGGGCGCAGGCCGCTGGCCGAGTCGTACAGCCAGCCCGACAGCGGGATGGCGAACATCAGCACGTAGAGCAGCACGTGGGTGGCACTGGCGATGCGTTCCTGCCAGCTGGGCACGCCCGGCACCGGCTTGGGGGCACCGGCATACAGGCGCCAGCCGAGGCGGAAGAGCACGAGCGCCAGCACGGTGATGCCGATCGATTTGTGCGCGGTATAGACCCAGAAATACTTGGGGGTCTTGGGCAGTTCGCCCATGGTCAGGCCGACCACGCCCAGGGCGAGGATCAGCAATGCGATCAACCAATGCAGGATCTGGCTGACACTCCCCCAGGCGGCGGGGGTGTTCTTGGCGGTCATGAAGGGTCCTCTAGGGGGCCGTCTTGGGGTCGGAGTGTGGAACGGGAGCGGGAGTTCCCGGGGCGTCGCTGCGGTCGAGGGTGGCTTCGGCCTCGATCCTCAGCTGTACTGCATCACCGATGACGCCCGGCCAAGCGGTGATGCCGAACGCGCGCCGGCTCAGCGTGGTGCTGGCGGAAAAACCGGCGGTGCGTCGGAACGGGGGGAGGGGGTAGCGCTTGATGGCGTTGAGGGTCACGTCCAGCGTGATCTCCTGGCTGACCCCGCGCAGGGTCAGGGTGCCGATCACGTGGGCGCGCCTGGCATCGATCGGTTCGACCCGGCTGGAGACGAAATGTGCCTTCGGGAAACGCTCGCCATCCAGAAGGCTGCGGGCCAGCGTGGCCTGGTTCCATTTGGCATCGCCAAGGTCCAATCGCGACACGGGGACCTCGACATCCAGTGTGGCCTCGCGCCAGTTGTCGGGATCGAACTGCAGGCGGCCCTCACTGCCGGAGACCGTGCCCATCGCCTGCGAGTAGCCCGCGTGGTCGATGCTGAACAGCACACGCGTGTGCACCGGATCGAGGCGATAGGTATCTGCATCCGCCCAGGCGGGAGCGGTGGCGAGCAGCATCGGCAGCAGGGCCAGGCAGGGACGCATCGATGGCGGGCTCCGGAAGGGGGACGCTGTGATCATACGCACAGGCCCCTGCCAAGGATGCGTGCATGGCTGCAACAGTTCGTGGTGGTCCTGCCCCGGCAACAGGCTGTTGCAGCCATGACCCCGGCCCTGTGTGACAATCGGGACAGGACAGGGGGTTCAGGATGACGAGCAGCTGGCGCCTGTGGTGCCTGGGCATCGCGGCAACGGGGCTGCTGCTGTTGGCGTCTGCCACGGCGGCTGCAGCCCTGGACATGGCAGAAACACCACGCCTGCGGCGCTTCGGTGCCGCCGAAGGCATGCCTTCGCGCATGGTGCTGGCGCTGGCCGAGGACCGCCAGGGCCATGTCTGGGCCGCAACCGATGGCGGTCTGGTGCGCTACGACGGCAGCTCGCTGCGGGTCTGGGAACATGACCCGGAACAGCCCGGTTCGTTGCCCGGCAACGAGATCGAGACCCTGCTGGTCGATCCGCTGGACCGTGTGTGGGTGGGCATCAATGGCAAGGGCGTGGCCCGCCTGGATGCCGACCGCGAGCGGTTCAAGACCTTCGATGCGGTCAATGGTCCGTGCCTGGGCCAGTTCTGGACGCTGGCCTACGCCGGGGATGCGTTGTGGATCGGCACCAGCAGCCAGGGTATCTGCCGGTTCGGGGAGGACGGCAGTCTGCGCTTCTTCAAGCACGACCCGGCCCGTGCCGACGGCCTGCCCAGCAACACCATCTACAGCAGTCTGGTCGATGCGCGGGGGCGCCTGTGGATCGGTACCGAGGCCGGCGTCGCACGCTGGAATGGCCGTGACTTCGAGCCCGTGGCACCGCACGCGCTGGGCGCATTGAGCGTGCTGCGGATGAGCCGCGATCCGGATGGCTCGATCTGGGTCGGCAGCCAGAACGATGGCCTGTACCGCATCGATGCGCAGGACCGGGTCAGTCGTCCGCGCTGGAGCGACAGCGCCGGCCTGCGCTCGGCGCTGGTGCTGGCCGATCGACAGGGCGGGTACTGGGCGGGCACGTCCGATGGCCTGCTGCGTGGCGACGCAAGTGCGCTATGGCGACTCGACGGCGACCGCGGCAGTGGGTTCCTCACTGCACAGAGCGGTGTGCTCGATCTGCTGCAGGACCATGAGGGCGGATTGTGGGTCGCCCTGCTGACCCAGGGACTGGCCTACCTCCCGCCGGACTGGCGCCGCTTCTCGATCTGGAACCAGCTCGATGGCAAGCCGCTGGACAGCCAGTACCTGCTGGGCGCGGCCAGTGATGGCCAGAACTACTACGTGGGTTCGGCGCACGGCGTGTATCAGCTGGACGCGCATGGCACGTTGCGCCTGCTGGCCAGCGACCGCGAGATCGGCAGCGGTGCGGTGTGGTCGGTACTGCCGCGGTCGGACGGGCGCCTGTGGCTGGGGCGTGCCGGCCGCATCAGCGTGTATGACCCGGCCACCCGCGCGCTGCACGACTGGCACATCGGTGGAGGCGCCGATCTGCGCCAGCGCATCGACTTGATGCGGCAGGCACCCGATGGCACGGTCTGGCTTTCGGTGATGAACCTGGGCCTGCAGCAGCGCAGTGCGGAGGGCCGGGTGCTGCGCAGCTATCCTCTCGACGATTTCCGCAAGGCGGCCGACTCACCCATCGAGCAGATCCGCTTCGATGCCCATGGCAAGGCATGGGTGATGGGCGATATGGGCATCTGGCGTGAGCAGGCCGGTCGCTTCGAAGCGGTGCCGGGGGTCTCGCGCGGGCTGATCTACGACCTGGTGTGGGTGGATCCGCAGCAGTTGTGGCTGGCCCGCCAGGGCGCGCTGGAGCGCTACCAGTGGGATGGCATGAGCCTGCGCCTGATCCAGCGCATTGATGGAAGCGCCGGTGTGCCGCCGGTCAGCATGGGGGGTCTGGCATTGGCCGACAATGGCCGGGTGTGGGCGACCACGCCGCGCGGCCTGCTGCGCTGGGACCCGAAAGCACGACGCCTGCAGTTGTTCAATGAACGCGATGGCCTGTCCGATGCCGAGTTCACCAGCCGGCCGCCAGCGGTGAATGCTGATGGTCGCGTTCTGGCCGTCGCCCAGACCGGCCTGGTTGCATTCGACGTGAATGCCGACGACGTGGTGCTGCCCGGGTCGTCGCTGGTGATTGCCGAGGTGCGCGTGCGCCGCGACGATGCACGCGGCTGGCAGCCGCTGCCGAACACCGGCACCCTGCTGCTGGGACCGGATGATCGCGACCTGCAGATCGATGCACGGTTGTTGTCGTATGCCAATCCCCAGGGCAACCGCTACCGCTTCCGGGTACGCGGGTATGACCAGAACTGGGTGGAGCAGGGCGGCGACGGCCAGCGCACGCTGTCGCGACTGCCGACGGGCAGCTACGTCATCGAAGTGCAGGCGGCCACCGCCAATGGTGCATGGACGCCTTCGCAGCAGCTGCAGGTGAAGGTGCTGCCACCCTGGTGGCGCAGCGGCATGGCGATCTTCGGCTACATCCTGATCGGTTCGCTGCTGCTGCTCGTCCTGGTCTGGTCGATCCGTGCGCGCCTGCGCCGTCGCCAGCAATGGCAGCTGACCGTGCACAAGCAGGAGCTGGCCGAACAGGCCTCGCAGGCCAAGAGCCGGTTCCTGGCCACGCTGGGGCATGAAGTCCGCACGCCGATGACCGGCGTGCTTGGCATGAGCGAGTTGCTGCTGGCCACACCGCTGGACCCGGTGCAGCGCAGCTATGCCGGCTCCATCCAGCAGGCCGGCAGCCATCTGCTGCGGTTGGTCAACGATGCGCTGGACCTCGCGCGCATCGAAGCCGGTCGACTGGAGCTGGATCTGCGTCCGTTCGACCTGGCCGGCCTGCTCGACCAGGTGCAGGCGCTGATGCAGCCCATGGCGAAACAGCGCAAGCTGGATTTCCAGCGTGGCGACGATCCGCCCGGCCCGATCAGCGTCAGTGGCGACGAGATGCGCGTGCGGCAGATCCTGCTCAACCTGCTGGGCAATGCCATCAAGTTCACCGAGCGCGGTCATGTCGGCCTGGCCGTGTACCTGGAAGAGAACGGCGGCGGTCTCTGCTTCGAAGTGCACGACAGTGGTCCGGGTATCAATGCCGAGCAGCAGGAGCGGCTGTTCCACCGATTCGAACAGGCGGAGGGGCCGCGCACGGCCTCGCGCTATGGTGGAAGCGGGCTGGGCCTGGCGATCTGCCAGGAGCTGGCCGTGGCGATGGGCGGGCGCATTGAAGTGGACAGCCAGCCAGGCAAGGGCGCGCGTTTCCGGGTGCGGTTGCCGCTGCCCTGGACCCGGCAGGCAGCCGCCACGGGCGAAGCGCCGGCACTGCCGATGCTGCCGCCACTGCGCATCCTGCTGGTGGAGGACGATGCCACCGTGGCCGAGGTCATCGCCGGCCTGCTGCGCAGCCGCGGCCATGAGGTGGTGCATGTGCTGCATGGCCTGGGGGCTTTGTCGGAGATCGCTACCGACGGCTTCGATGTCGGCCTGCTCGATCTCGACCTGCCTGCGCTGGACGGCACTGCGATCGCCCGCCAGCTGCGCACCCTGGGCTACGAACTGCCACTGGTGGCGGTGACCGCCCGCTCCGATGCGTATGCCGAATCGCAGGTGCTCGCTGCCGGTTTCGATGGTTTCCTGCGCAAGCCGGTGACCGGCGACATGCTGGTGGCAGCGATCATCCAGGCTCGCGCCAAACGACAGACCACAACTTGAAAACGTCGACGCCGGGCGTGAACGGCGCGACTTTCGGTTTACCATGCCGACGCCCGCGGCGCGGGAATCATCAGGCAGCGTGAGGAGGCAATCGGTGGTGTATCTGCGGGCGGCAATGCTGCTGCTGATCCTCCTGTGCGGCCTGTCACCCGCTGCCGCGCAGCCGGTGCCACCGAGCCCGCGCCAGGTGACGGTATTCGACGGCCTGCCGTCCAATACCGTCAACCGCATGGCCGAAGACCGCTATGGCTACCTGTGGATCGCCACCAACGACGGCCTGGCCCGTTACGACGGGCGCAACTACCGGATCTGGCGTTCTGAGGATGGCCTGCGCGACAACCGCATCTGGACGGTCCTGGTCGATGCGCGCAACCAGCTCTGGATCGGGACCGAGAACGCGGGCCTGGTACGGATGTCGGCCGACCGCCGCCAGCTGCATTTCTACGACCGCAGCAGCCAGCCTTTGATGGGGACCAACACGGTCTGGAGCCTGGCGACCACGCCGGACGGTGCGATCTGGTTCGGCACCCACGAAGGTGGGCTGTACCGGCTGGACAGCCAGGACCGCCTGCAGCGTTTCCTGCCCGAGGCCAACAATCCCCGCAGCCTGCCTGCCGCCTCGGTGCCGTACCTGGCTACGCTGGCCGATGGCAGCCTGTGGGTCGGCACCAAGCATGGCGTGGCGCGCTGGACCGGCACCGACTTCGAGCGGGTCGGCACCGACGTCATTCCCAGCCTGCTGATCAATGGGTTGACCAGCGAACCCGATGGCAGCCTGTGGATCAGTACGATGGCCGGCGCCACGGTGCGTCGCCCCGACGGGCGTTTTGAATCGCCGCCCTGGAAACTGCCGCTGGGCGAGCAGGTGCTCGGCATGATGCTGCGCGATGAACAGGGCGGGCATTGGTTGGATACCCGTACCGGGCTTGGTCGGGCCGTGGATGGGCAGTACCAGACCGTTCCGCTGTACAGCGCCGTTGCGCGCGGGCCGGTGCGGCCGAACTGGACGGGCGCCTACGAGGACCGCGAAGGCGGCATCTGGTTGGCCAGTACCAATGCCGGCCTGTGGCATCTGCTGCCGCGCTGGTGGCAGTTCTCGGTGCTGTCGCGATTGGAGGACGACACCGGTTCTCTGCGCAATACCTTCGTGCTCGGCACCAGCCCTTCCAGCAATGGCGGCATCTGGACGGTCGGCAGCCACGGTGCGCTGGACCGGTTCGATCCCAGGACGGGCAAGATCGAGCAGCACCGCACCTGGGTCAATGGCATGTACTGGTTGTCCTCGGTACGCGAGGATCGCCGTGGCCAGGTCTGGATCGGCTCGACCGATGCGTTGCTGCGCTATGACCCGAAGCGACGTGAGCTACGTCGCTGGGGCCGTGATGCCGGGGCCGACGCGACCATGGAAGGGGTCATCGAGTCGATGATGACCTGTGACGGCGACAGTCTATGGTTGATGTTGCCTGCAGGCCTGCAGCAGCGTGACCTCGACGGTCGCCTGCGCCGCCAGCTGGAAAACGGCCAGCGCGGCCTGCAGCAGGGCCAGCTCAACCTGGATGTGGAATGCGGGCCGCAGGACCACATCTGGCTGGCCAGTAGCCGTGGCCTGCTGCAGTGGCTGCCGGAAAGCGAGCGCTTCCAGCCGGTGCCGGGCGCGCCGGCGACCGCGATCCATGCGTTGCACGTGGGCCGCGATGGCCAGGTCTGGCTGTCGGAGGATGGCCGCCTGTCGCGCTACCGCTGGAGCCAGGGCCGGCTTGAACGGCAGGCCGTGGTCGGCGCGGAGCAGGGCTACCCGGCGATCTCCGCTTCCGGGCTGGTGGTCGACGCACAGGGGGTGGCCTGGGCCACCAGTGCGCGCGGCCTGGTCCGGGTTGGCGCCGACGGGCAGAGCGTGCGCCTGTACGGCGTCCACGACGGCCTGCCCAGCCAGGAGTTCCGCGAGCACACGTTGACGATGTCCGGCGATGGCCATCTGGTGGCCGGTACCCCGGCCGGCGTGGTGGTGTTCGACCCGGAACAGGTGCGGCCGTCGGTGCGGCGGGCGCCGTTGGTGATCGAACGGGTCGAAGTTCGCCGCAACGAGCAGGTACTCGACCTGACCCATGACACGCCCTTGCAGATCGCCGATGGTGACCGTGACCTGCGCATCGTCGCGCGACTGTTGTCGTTCGCCGATTCGGCCTCCAACAGCTACCGCTACCGCCTGGCCGGCTACGACCCCGATTGGGTGGAAGTGGGGCCGGCCGGTGAGCGCCTGTTCTCGCGCCTGCCGCCGGGCAGCTACCGCCTGGAGGTACAGGCGCGCTCGGCCGACCATGTCTGGTCGCGGGTGCAGAGCCTGGAATTCCGTGTACAGCCACCGTGGTGGCGCAGCCTGTCCGGGCTGCTGGTGCTGGCCTCGATCGCGCTTCTGCTGACCAGTTGGTTTGCCTGGTTGTATCGCCGTCGCCTGCAGCGGCGCCATGCCTATCAGCTGGCACTGCATAAACAGGAACTGGCCGAACAGGCCTCGGCGGCCAAGACCCGCTTCCTGGCCAATCTCGGCCACGAAATCCGCACGCCGATGACCGGTGTGCTCGGCATGAGCGAACTGCTGCTGGCCTCGCCGCTGGACCCGCAGCAGCGCGGCTACACGCAGTCGATCCGGCACGCCGGCGAACACCTGCTTCACCTGGTCAACGATGCACTGGACCTGGCACGGATCGAATCCGGACGGCTGGAACTGCAGTCCAAGCCGTTCGCGCTGAGCTGCCTGCTGCAGGACCTGGCCGCGCTGATGGGACCTCTGGCAGCGCAGAAGGGTCTGCGCTTCACCCTCGACAACCAGTTGCCGCCGGGCCTGCAGGCGACCGGCGATGCGATGCGGGTAAGGCAGATCCTGCTCAACCTGCTCTCCAACGCGGTCAAGTTCACCAGCCGTGGAACCATCACCCTGCATGCGCGCAGCGACGGCGAGCTGCGCGCGTTGCATTTCGAAGTGCGCGACACCGGGCCGGGCATCAGCCAGGAACAGCAGCAGCGCCTGTTCCGCCGCTTCGAGCAGGCCGATGGCGCCCGCACCGCGGCGCAGTACGGCGGCAGCGGCCTGGGCCTGGCGATCTGCCGCGAACTGGCGCAGGCGATGCAGGGGCGTATCCAGGTCGAGAGCCAGCTCGGCCGCGGCACGTGTTTTGGCGTGACCCTGCCGTTGCCGCTGGTGGTCGATGCCAATGCAGAGTCCGAGGGCGAAGTGCACCGCGAGGATGCGGCCAACATGCCGCCATTGCGCGTGCTGCTGGTCGAGGATGATGCAACCGTGGCTGATGTGGTGCGCGGGCTGTTGAGTGCGCGCGGCCATGAAGTGGTGCATGCGGGCCATGCGCTGGCGGCACTGCGCGAGATCAGCGCAGGGGATTTCGACGTCGGTCTGCTGGATCTGGACCTGCCGGGCCTGAGCGGCTTCGAGCTGGCCCAGCACCTGCGCAACCAGGGCTACATGCTGCCACTGCTCGCCGTGACGGCACGGACCGATCCGGACCTTCAGCAGCAGGTGGAAGCGGCCGGCATCGGTGATTTCCTGCGCAAGCCGGTAACCGGTGAGCTGCTGGTGGAAGCGATCGCCAGGGTCATGGGCAGGTAGGGTTTATTGCAGGGCTTGCAGCCCTGCACCTGCAGAGGCTTCAAGCCAAGGCAACAGCAACGGCAAAAGCAGGCATTCCGTGGGTGGTGGGGCGGTGTGGGCTTGCAGGACACGCCGTAAACCCGTCCATGAAGTGACCCCCGAGACTTGGACGGGGTCAGGCGGCCGATTGGGCCCGCTCCCGGTACTCTACCGGGCTCAGACCTTTCAGTTTCAGTTTGATGCGCTCCTGGTTGTAGTACTGGATGTATTCCACCAGC